>SMWE01000038.1 GCA_004357475.1 Gammaproteobacteria bacterium | reverse complement strand
CACCTGCTCGCTCTCGAGTGCATCGATCGCGCTGGCAACGGCAAGATAGGTCTTGCCGGTGCCGGCCGGGCCGATGCCGATTGCCAGGTCATGTTCCCGGATGTTTTTCAGATAGCCGCGTTGCTTCGCGCCGCGCGCCCGGACGAGTTTGCGACGCGTCTGAATCTCGAACAGACTCTTGTCACCATCGTCCTGCACTTCCGAAAGTTCTGCAATTTCGCCATCGTTCATGGCTACCTCCTGCAAACAGATATGCACGCACTCGGGATCCAGACGCTCACTATCTGTCAGGCGAAACAGGGATTGAATGAGGTCTTTTCCTATCTGCGCGGCACCCGGGTTACCGGTGATACGAAACTGGTTTCCGCGGCTGGCGATTTCTACGTTGAGGCGGCGCTCGATCTGGCGAATGTGCTCGTCAAACTGTCCGCAAAGATTGGCAAGACGGTTATTATCGGCGGGTTCCAGGACCAGGTCCCGGGATATTGTTACGGCGTTCAAGGGTTGAAGTGTGGTCCTCTGCTAAGGATTCGCGTCAGCGGTTAGACTACCGCTATGTAGAGTGAGTTGGAAGTGAGGAAGTTCACGTATTACCGACCAGAGGGTAACTCTGATTAAGCCGCTGCGCGATGATTGACCAGCCGGCCACGTAAGGAGTTCGGCAGCGCTTCGGTAATCAGGACATCGACGAACTGGCCGATTGCCGACGGATCCCCGTCGAAATTGACCCAGCGCATGTTCTCAGTACGCCCGGCAAGCTGCCTGGAGTCTTTTTTGGACGGTCTCTCGACAAGTACTGACTGCACCGAAGTAACCATGGCGCGGCTGATTTCCATAGCCTGCTGGTTAATCCGTGCCTGCAAAATGCTCAGCCGCTCTTTCTTGACTGCCATCGGCGTTGCATCGGCGAAACTGGCCGCTGGCGTTCCCGGCCGTGCGCTGTAGATGAAACTGAAAGACTGGTCGAATCCGACATCAGCGATCAACTGCATTGTCGCTTCGAAATCGCGGTCCGTTTCGCCCGGGAATCCGACGATGAAGTCCGACGAAATCGAAATATCCGGCCGAACCTCCCTGAGCTTGCGAATTTTCTGCTTGTATTCAATCGCCGTGTAACCACGTTTCATGCGCGAAAGTATCCGATCTGCCCCGTGCTGCACCGGCAGGTGCAGGAAATTCGCCAGTTTCGGAATCTCTGCATACGCCTGAATCAGGCTATCGGTGAACTCGCGCGGATGCGAAGTCGTAAAGCGAATGCGATCGATTCCATCAATCGCGTCAATGTAATAAATCAGTGTCGCCAGATCCGCTATCTGACCGTCATGCATTGGGCCGAGATACGCGTTGACGTTCTGACCCAGCATATTTATTTCCCGGACCCCCTGCGCCGCAAGATTAGCTGCTTCTGTTACCACATCGTCGAGCGGCCGGCTGATTTCTTCACCGCGCGTATACGGTACCACGCAAAACGTGCAGTATTTGCTGCAGCCTTCCATGATGGAAACAAAGGCGGTCGGTCCTTCGGCTCGCGGTTCGGGTAGGCAGTCAAACTTTTCTATCTCCGGAAACGAAATATCGACAACCGGCCGTCCATTTTCGCGAACATCATCAACCATCTGCGGCAATCGATGCAGCGTTTGCGGTCCAAACACCATGTCGACGAACGGCGCACGCTTGGTAATGCCCTCGCCCTCCTGGCTGGCGACGCAACCGCCGACGCCAATCATGATTTCGGGCCGTTTTTCCTTCCACGCCCGCCAGCGGCCGAGTTCGGAAAAGACCTTCTCCTGCGCCTTTTCCCGGATCGAACAGGTATTGACCAGCAACAGGTCCGCGTCCTCCGGACTTGCCGTTAACTGATAGCCATGTGATTCCCGCAGGATGTCCGCCATCTTCTCCGAGTCGTACTGGTTCATCTGGCAGCCCATGGTTTTGATGTAGAGCTTCTTGTTCACGGGTTTTCTAAAACGGGATATCGTCATCGAAGTCGTCAGATGCACCCTTGGGTGGTGGCGCCGATGGTGGCGGTGGGTCATCCATCGCAGGTGCACCGCTGTCCATGCGGCCACCGAGCATCTGCATTTCATCAGCGATGATTTCAGTCGTCCAGTGATCCTTGCCATCCTTATCCTGCCATTTGCGAGTCCGCAGCTTGCCCTCGATATATACCTGGGATCCTTTTCGCAGGTATTCGGCGGCGATCTCCGCCAGGCGCCCGAACATCGCGACTTTATGCCACTCTGTGCGGTCTTTTTGCTCGCCGGTCTGCTTGTCCTTCCACGATTCATTGGTCGCCACGCTCAAGTTGGTGACGGCAGATCCGCTCGGCATGTAACGGGTCTCCGGATCGTTGCCGAGATTGCCGACGAGGATTACTTTGTTTACTCCACGGGCCATTGTGGTCCCCTCTAATGATTATTTGATGATTCCGCCTTCCGGGGGTAAGTATTGTAGGGCCTGACTTATTAAATACCAGCCTGAAATCAGGCAGAAACACGTGTTTAGCCTGTTTCAGGGGCGAGTCTGTGCACGACCAGCCATGCCCCCGCCAGCAAGGCGCAAACGGCGAAAACCGCAGACGGGTCGCCGCCGGCAAGGAACCGGCCACCGATCAGGCCGCCGGCAAATGCCCCGAGAAACTGGAAACTCGAAAACACGCCAAGCGATGCACCACGCAGGTCGCCCGAGGCGCGGATCGAGAGCCTCGCAGGCAACCCGGCCTCCAGGAAATTGAACCCTGCGAAAAATACCGCAAGCGCGACAAAGACGATGGTCAAATTGAACCCGGCGATTGCCAGCATGAGCTGGCCCGACACAAGCAACAGGATCGCTACCGTGAGTGTCGACGACTTGCCCTTGCGTTCATCTGCAAAGATCAGTGGCACCGTTCCCAGTAGCGACGCCAGGAGTGCGCCGACGTAGATCTGCCAGTGAGCAGTAAGGGCCAGGTGAAGCTCGTCGCGAAGCAGGAATGGCAACGCCACGAAACTTGCGGTCAACAACGCATGCAGGACAAAAATATAAAAGTCGAGCCGCAGCAGTTCCGGCCTGAATGCTGCGCGGATCCGGCGATCCGGCCGCTCGGCCGGCCTCTCGATCCCGCGGGGTAACAGGAACAAGAGCAGGGCAGCGACCGCTGCCAGCACCGCCGCAAGCCAGAAAAGCATCCGCACACCACTGGCAGCTGCTATGACCGGACCGATGATAAGCGCAAGAAGAAATGCACTTCCGATCGCAATGCCAAAAACCGCCATCGTACGCGTGCGAACCTCTTCCCGCGTGGCATCGGCCAGCAGCGCAGTCAGGGTAGCCGAGATTGCGCCGGCCCCCTGCAACAAGCGACCAGCAACCACACCGTAAATACTATCGCTCTGTGCCGCGAAAATACTGCCTGCCGCGAACAGCGCGAGTCCGAAGAGGATGACCGGTACCCGTCCGATCCGGTCCGAGATTGCGCCGAAGGGAATTTGCAACGCCGCCTGGGTCAGGCCATAAGCGCCTACCGCCAGACCGATCAATGCCGGTGTGGCGTCCTGCAAATCGGCCGCATAAAGCGCCAAAACCGGCAGCAACGCGAATAAGCCGAACATGCGGCACATCGCCATGAGCGCAATTACCGTGACGGCTCGCCGTTCGATGGGCAGCATTACTGCAAAAAACTGGCTTATTTGCTTGCTCATCAATTCTTAAGAAGACGCTGCCTTTGCGCCGCGGTTACGCGGCGGCGTATATTAACAGGTTGTTTGGCGTTCACAGTAGAACACTCATGAAATCAATCGACATTCGCGGCGCGCGAACGCACAACCTGAAAAATATCGATATCAGTTTGCCGCGGGATAAACTGATCGTGTTCACCGGCCTCTCGGGATCCGGCAAATCGTCGCTCGCATTCGACACTATCTATGCTGAAGGTCAGCGCCGTTATGTCGAGTCCCTGTCTGCCTACGCCCGCCAATTCCTGTCCATAATGGAAAAACCCGACGTCGATCATATCGACGGCTTGTCGCCAGCCATCTCAATCGAGCAAAAATCCACCTCGCATAATCCGCGCTCGACGGTCGGCACCGTGACCGAAATTTACGATTACCTGCGTCTTCTGTTTGCCAGGGCCGGCATACCACGTTGCCCGGACCATGGTGTGACGCTTGAGGCGCAGACGATAAGCCAGATGGTCGACCAGGTACTCGCAATGCCAGAGGGCAGCCGATTGATATTACTCGCACCAGTGGTCGTTGAACGCAAAGGCGAGCATGTGCAGCTCATGCAGGACCTGCAGGCACAGGGTTTTATCCGCGCACGAATCAACGGCGAAGTCTACGAGCTGGACGACCCACCGAAGCTGGACCTGCGGCGTAAACACAATATCGACGCGGTCGTGGACCGCTTCAAGGTCAAAGCTGACATGAAGCAGCGCCTGGCTGAGTCCTTTGAAACGGCGCTGCGCCTTGCCGACGGGGTCGCGCGTATTGGATTCATGGAAGAAAAAGACAAAGAGGAACTGGTCTTCTCGGATCGCTTCGCGTGCAACATCTGCGGCTACAGCCTGACCGAACTCGAACCGCGGCTGTTCTCATTCAACAACCCGACAGGCGCCTGCTCCGGTTGCGACGGTCTCGGCGTCAAACAGTTTTTCGACCCGGACCGTGTAGTCGTCAATTCGGACCTGTCGCTGGCCGGTGGCGCGATTCGCGGCTGGGATCGAAAAACAACGTATTACTTCCAGATGATCCAGAGCCTCGCGGCACACTATAAATTCGATATCGAAACACCGTTCAACAAACTGACCGAAGAAATTCGACAAGTCATTTTGTTTGGCAGCGGCAAGGAAAAAGTCAAATTTCGATATGCGAATTCACGCGGAATGGAAATCAAGCAACTGCATCGTTTCGAAGGCGTGATTCCAAACCTGGACCGCCGCTACCGGGAAACGGAGTCGAGCGCCGTTCGCGAGGAACTGGCGCGCTTCCTGAACAGCCGGCCATGCCCAGAGTGCGCGGGTACCCGCCTGAATCGCTCCGCGCGAAACGTATTCATCACTGACTTGTCGCTGCCGGAGATCAGCGATATGTCGGTTGGCCATGCCCGGAGTTTTTTCGAATCACTGCAACTCGACGGCTGGCGGGGCACGATCGCCGACAAAATCGTGAAAGAAATCGGCCACCGCCTCGGTTTCCTCAGCGACGTCGGCCTCGACTACCTCTCGTTAAACCGCAGCGCTGAAACCCTGTCCGGCGGTGAAGCACAACGCATACGTCTCGCCAGTCAGATCGGTTCCGGCCTGGTTGGTGTCATGTACATTCTCGATGAGCCTTCGATCGGTTTGCATCAACGGGATAACCAACGTTTGCTGGGGACATTGCTGCATCTGCGTGACATCGGCAATACCGTGATCATGGTTGAACATGACGAAGAGGCGATCCTCACCGCAGATTATGTGGTCGATCTCGGGCCGGGGGCCGGCGTGCACGGCGGGCAGATCGTGGCCGCGGGGCCTCCGGAAACCATCATGCGGGAACCGCGGTCGCTGACCGGACAGTACCTGTCCGGCAGACGTACAATTGCGGTGCCCGACCAGCGCACCAGCGCAGACAGTTCTCGCCAGCTACGGATCAGGGGCGCCAGGGGAAACAATCTCAAGAATATCGATGTCTCGATTCCCCTCGGGCTGATGACCTGCGTCACCGGCGTTTCGGGATCCGGTAAATCGACCCTGATCAATGACACCCTGTACAAAGCCGTCGCAGAAACGCTGAATCGAAACAGCCGGAATCCGGCGCCACATGACGAAATTACGGGTCTTGCGTTTATCGATCGGGTCATCGACATCAGTCAAAGCCCGATTGGCAGAACGCCGAGATCCAATCCCGCGACCTACAGTGGATTGTTTACGCCGATTCGGGAATTGTTCGCCGGCACTCCGGAGGCACGCGCGCGCGGATACCTGCCTGGCCGATTCAGTTTCAATGTCAAAGGCGGGCGCTGTGAGGCCTGCCAGGGAGACGGCGTCATCAAGGTCGAGATGCACTTCCTGCCGGACATCTACGTCCCCTGCGACGTTTGCCGGGAGAAGCGCTACAACCGTGAGACGCTTGAGATCCGCTACAAGGGCAGGAACATTCACGAGGTCCTGGATATTACCGTTGAAGATGCGTCGGAGTTTTTCAGGAACGTACCTGTCGTTGCAAGGAAACTGCGGACCCTGATGGACGTGGGGCTGTCCTATATTCGCCTGGGCCAGAATGCGACGACACTCTCAGGCGGCGAAGCACAGCGCATCAAGCTGGCCAAGGAATTATCGAAACGAGACACGGGCAGCACACTTTACATCCTGGACGAACCGACGACCGGCCTGCACTTCCATGATATCGAACAGCTGCTCGCGGTGTTGCACCGCCTCCGGGACAAGGGCAACACGGTTGTTGTTATCGAGCACAACCTGGATGTCATCAAGACGGCGGACTGGATCATCGATCTCGGGCCCGAGGGCGGCGATGGCGGAGGTCAGGTCATTGCGACCGGCACGCCGGAGAGCGTCGCCGATACCGAGGCATCGTTTACCGGGCAGTATTTGCGGCCGCTGTTGAATGGCGAACGACAAAAAAAGCGCGCCTGATCGAGGCTTCGCCTGCTTAGGAAGGGCTCCTGCGGAATCGGGGGAAATCTGTAGGCGCCCTTCCTGAGCGGGCGAATTCCTATTCGCTACGTCGTACAGAAATAATCTCAACCGGCTCGGTCAATATCTGTCCTTTGGTGTAATCGGATTCGCTAGCCCCGCCAGCCGGCAGCTGAATGATTCGCCTGACGACATCCATGCCGCTCACCACCTGGCCGAACGCGGCAAACCCCTGACTGTCAGGATTGCGGAATTTACCGTAGTCGAGTCCCGGCTGATCTCCAACACAGATGAAGAACTCCGAGCTGGCGGTGCCAACATCGCCTCGCGCCATCGAGATCACGCCATCCTTGTGCAAAATCCCGGTCTGCTCCGTGGTTTCGTGATTGATTCCTTGCTACGAATGCTCCCCCTCGTCACCGAGGCCGCCCTGGATCACCTCGATCCTGGGGTTGCCGTTGTCATTTTCATAGGTGACGACTCGATAGAAGCTGCCTCCGTCAAGGTGTTCGCCCTCGACAAGCTTCAGGAAATTTCCGGCGGTAAGCGGCGCCTTGTTCATGTACAGGTCGACTTCGATATCTCCCTGACTGGTCGTCATCGTGATCCTGACAATCTCCTGGTCAGCGTTGACGACAGAAATGAACGACAACAGGACCAGGGGCAAGCATGTGTTTAATGTTTTTCCGATCACGTTTATAGCCTCCCATCAGTCCGCGTTTTCAGGCTTGAAGCTGCCGTGGGCAAGGCAGTTCCTGACCAGCCGCAACACCTGCCGATCCTGCATGATCATGGCGCGACTCACCGGCACGGCGGCGAAGTCCCGCATGCTTTCCGGTCCCTTGCCGAGCTGCTGGCCGGCCGGGCCGTTCAACCAGTCAAAGCCGGGTATGCGCACCAGCTCATCCACGGCATCGCTGCCCTGGTTCGGCGGCGCAAGCGCTCAGCAACATCGTTATTACGAGTGCACAAAGCGCAAGAAACCGCGCAGCGCCATCCCTTATTTTCCTGCCTGTGTCAGGTCCAGTTGCATGCAGATACGCCGACGCACGTCGATCCCGGCCTCGCCCTCTGCTTTCAACAGGCCGGCAAGCTCTGCACCAAGTTCTGAGGACGCCATTGCTTCGAAACCCAGTTTTTCATAGAAAGGGGCATTCCACGGCAAATGGCGAAAAGTAATCAACGTAATCACCGGGTAATCACCGGATCGCGCCCAGTCTATGAGTGTACGCACCAGATGAGTCCCGATACCCTGTCTGCCAAAATCCGGAATGACATCCATTTGATCCAGATGAGCGCCGCCGTCAACGAAGTCGGCCATTGCGAACCCCACAGGAATACGATCACCGGTCAACGCCACCCACAAGCGTGCGTCGCTTTGCGCTTCGCGCAGGAGTTCGTCTTCGGTGACGCAATAACGATTTTCCAGCGGCACATCCACCTCCGGGAACAGGGCAGATGCAGCCAGTTCTATTGCCGGAATCGCGGACAGGTGTTCGCTCTCGGCGAGTTCGATGCTTATCGGGGTCAAGCGCTGCCAGCCTGCGGGCTCTGATCGACATGGCCGCCCAAACGGAGTTGCCGGTCATGTAATTTACCGAGAAGCAGGAGCGCCACCACTGCCCCGACAAGCGCGTACGCCATGTCCGATTGCGTGTCCCAGGTATACCCCTGAGTGCCGAGGAACGACTCGGCCGCCTCCGCGGACAGCAAGGCGACCCACCATTCGATCAGTTCGTAAAACGCGCTGAATCCGAGACAGAAACAGACAATGAAAAAGTCGCGCCACCTGGCACTGTTAAAGACGTTGTTGCGAATGACGATTTCGCGAGCGACGATGGCCGGTACGAATCCCTGCACAAAGTGCCCGAGTTTGTCGTAATTGTTCCTGTGCTGGCCGAACTCATCCCTGATCCAGTCAAACAACGGAACCTCGGCATAGGTGTAATGGCCGCCTACCATGAGGATGACGCAATGAATCAGAATCAGGATGTAGGCAAGCCGTGTCAGCGGATACGTGTCACGTGTATACCAGATGATGGCGGCGCCGAGTACGGCCGGAAACACCTCGAGAGACCAGGTCGGATAATCATGCGGATTCACCACCGACCAGCTGAAGACCGCGAGAAAAATCACGATCCAGACATAGAGCAATGATCGGTTTTGCATCGTATTTCAGGCCTCCCCGACGCGATCGCTCAGGCCCTGAACCAGAATTCAATTTCCGATGTGTCGATCTCGAATCTCGCAGAATGCTCTTCATCTGCCGCGACGCTATACCAGTCTCCCGGTCCGTAACGCTGTTCGGTGCCGCCAACCGTCAGGAATAACTCGCCTTCGGTAATGATTCCCACGTTGCGCGTTGGGTGCGTATGCGGATCAATCGACGTGCCGGCCGAGTAGGACGCGAACAATACCTCGCAGTCCTTCGCGCCAAGCTTATACGCGTCAAACGGTCCCTCGAATGCCGGAAGCTGCCGAATCAGGTCAGGAAAATGTGGCTTGCTCATCGTTCAATCCTTGGTTCCAACATCGGTCTAGTAATGCGGTGGTCGTTCGTCATCGTCAATATTTTCCCCGCCGGCCTCGGACAGTGCCCGAATTCTCTCGACCAGGGACTGACACAAATGCTCGAGTTCGGCGATTTGCGCCTGCTGATTCGATAGCGCGTCATCCAGCGCCGACAGCAAATGTTCCTGGTGGGCCAGTTTTGTCTCGATATCGATTATTTTCTCGTCGTCCACCAAAGTCACCAAATAGTGGCTGGTAGGCCGACACTACGGCGGCGGAGGGCAATCTTCAATGCCGGCAGCCACCGGCGTCGCCGACAAATCCCCGGCAACCTGTATCCTTACCGTACCGGACACAGAAAGGCCCTGTAACGCATGTCTTTGATACGCTTCGATAAGGTGTCGCTTAAATTCGGCGACCAGATGATTCTGATGGAGGCAGACCTGGCGATCGCGCCGGACGAGCGCGTGTGCCTGATAGGCCGGAATGGCGCCGGCAAGTCGACGACATTCAAACTCATTACCGGCGAGATAGAGCCTGATTCGGGCAAAATCGTGCCACAGACCGGCCTCGTCGTGAGTCAGCTCGCACAATCCCTGCCCGATGCGATGGATCATGGCGTTCGCGACATCGTGAAATCAGGATTGACCGGCATCCAGACGCTCCTCGACGAATATCTTGAGCGTTCGCGCGAGGGCCTGAATGCCGCAGGATTGCGTCAGCTGGAAGCACTGCACCGCCGGATCGACGCTCATGGCGGCTGGCACATCGAGCAGCGGGTCGATTCAATAATTTCCGAGCTCAGCCTCCCCGCTGACAGGAAAATGCATGAGTTATCGGGCGGCTGGCGGCGGCGTGTCGCGCTCGCCAGGGCGCTGGTGCAAAAACCGGACCTGCTATTGCTGGATGAGCCGACCAACCATCTGGATATAATGACTATCCAATGGCTCGAGAATACAGTGCGCTCCTACGCTGGCTCCGTTGTGTTCATCACCCACGACCGTGCGTTTTTAAAACGCCTGGCCACTAGAATCGTCGAGATCGATCGGGGCCGTCTGACGAGCTGGCCGGGTGACTTCCGGAACTACCTGCGGCGAAAAGAGGAAGCGCTCAATGCAGAATCTCGCGCCAATGCAAGGTTCGACAAAAAAATGGATCAGGAGGAGGCCTGGATCCGACAGGGAATCAAGGCACGCCGGACGCGCAACGAGGGCCGCGTCAGGGCCTTGATGGAGATGCGCGAGGAGCGCGCCAAACGAGTGAGCCCGGAACACGGCGCGCGTATCTACATTGAAGAAGCCGAACAATCCGGCCGCAAAGTCATTCGCGCCAAGAACGTCAGTTATAGATTCAACGGCGAGCCGCTAATCGAAAACTTCTCCGTAAGAATAATGCGTGGCGATCGAATCGGAATTCTTGGTAATAACGGTGTTGGAAAAACGACCCTGCTTCGCCTGTTGATGGGAGATATCGAGCCACAGTCCGGCACAATCAAACACGGTACAAACCTCAAGGTCGGCTATTTCGATCAGCTGCGTGAAACCCTGGATGAAGAAAAATCGGTCGCCGACAATGTCGGTGGCGGACGCACCTATATAAGACTCAATGGCAAGGACCGGCACATCGTCGGTTACCTGAAGGGATTTTTGTTTTCACCGAAGCGCTCAATGATGCCGGTGAAAGCGCTTTCGGGCGGTGAACGCAATCGCGTGATTCTCGCTAAACTGTTTACGAAAGCTGCAAACCTCCTGGTCCTCGACGAGCCAACCAATGATCTGGACATGGAGACACTCGAGGTTCTCGAACAGCGCCTGACTGCCTACAACGGCACCTTAATCATCGTCAGCCATGACCGGGAATTCCTGGACAACGTGGTTACCAGCACCATTGTTTTCGAGGAAAACGGAGAGCTACGGGAGTATGTTGGCGGATATTCCGATTGGCTGCGCCAGGGCAAGGCGCTTGCCGAAGTCGATGATCCGAACGTTGACCCTGATGTTGATGCCAGTGATGCGAAAAGCCGTACCAAACAAAAAACGAAAAAACTCAGCTACAACGAGCAGCGGGAGCTTGAGCAACTTCCGCGGCAAATCGAAGAACTGGAATCAAAAGTCGACTCACTTCTGAAGAAAATCTCGGCACGCGATTTTTACTCACAGGATCACGCAGAAACCGCGCCGGTTCTACAGGAATTCGCCGAATCCCAGCAGGCACTTGACCTGGCCCTGGAGCGCTGGACAGAACTCGAGGACAAGCAGCAGCTATATCAGGAAAATCGATTGCAGGTGTGATGATCGATACTCGGCCAGACAAACACTGTCGGATTGAATCGAGATCAATGCCTGATTTACGGTCAATGGCAGCCTGTCATACTGCATTGCATCGACCCGTTGAAATCGCAATCCAAAGCGGTCATTGTAGCGAGTGATCTGCAGTCTGACTTAAACGTTTCCTGCAAATAAAAATAACAACGGAGGAACAATCGTGAGAGGTACTCGCTGGGTCGTTCTGGCCATCATCATCTTCGCAAGCTTCATTGCTTACGTGCTACGCACTAACCTGTCCATCGTCAGCGAGACGATGATGCATGACCTCGGCATGAATGAGTACCAGCTTGGGATGGTGTTTTCGGCTTTCGCCGCAGGCTACGCGATTTTTCAATTCCCCGGCGGTATTTTTGGTGACAGGTTCGGCCCCCGATTTACGATTACGGCCATAGCAATAGCGTGGGCCTTGCTGACAATAGTAACCGCTCTCATTCCTGGTACGAGCGTGTTGTCGGTCGGCGCGATCGTTGCTGCTCTCATTGTCACTCGATTTCTGGTTGGCGCAGTGCATGCGCCGTTTTTTCCCGTGACCATTGGAGGCACGATTGCGAGCTGGTTCCCTGTCAGGCAGTGGGGGCTGCCGAACGGTCTGTCGAGTACCGGCTTGACTTTGGGCGCGGCAGCAACGGCGCCGATTGTTGTCTGGCTCATGGAGGCTTATGGCTGGCGCAGCGCTTTGCTGATAACTGCGCCATCAGCATTTGTCGTTGCTGCTGTCTTTCACTGGTATGTGACCGATGATCCCAAGGATCATCCAAGGATAGGCGCGACGGAACTCTCGCTCATAAAATCTGATCGGCCGTCGGCGGAGTATGGAGCGGAGAGGGGAGCATGGAAGCTCGCGCTAAAGAACAAAAACGTCCTTTTAATTACGATCAGCTATTTCTGCATGAATTATGTGTTTTATCTGTTTTTCAACTGGTTCTTTTTTTACCTAGTCGACGTCAAAGGATTTTCCGCCACAGACGCCGGCATGCTAACCGCAGCACTATGGATCCTCGGGGCGATTGGGGCGACCGCCGGAGGATTTATCTGCGATCTGCTAGTGCGCCGATTGGGTATACGGCTCGGGCCTCGATACCAGACTATGACCGCACTTCTCCTGTCGGCGGTCTTTCTTTATGTCGGTGCCACGTCTAACAATATCGTTATCACTATCGTCATGCTGTGCACTTGTTTCGCCTGCAATCAGCTTACCGAAGCCCCATTCTGGGTCGCAACAATGGCGGTATCTGGGAGACATGCGCCGGTAGCCACAGGCGTACTGAATACTGGCGGCAATCTCCCTGGGATTGTCGGCGGCATGCTGGTACCAGTGACTGCAAACCTGTTGGGTTGGCCAGCAGCCATGGTCTCCGGGTCCGTGTTCGCGATCATCGGTGCCTTGCTGTGGATATTCATCCGTGCCGATGAACCGATGGGCGCCGGCGAAAAATAAGTTTGCTGACAGGCTTGCAACTTTTCGACACGAATGCAGGCTCAATTGGGGTTTTCTCTCTGGCGGTGAATATCCGCTCGTGGCCGTTAGTGGCTGTTGGTTTTGCAGTTTTATAGCAATTTGAACAACCGCTTGCCCCAAAGGCAACCATTCAGCTTATGTCAGTGAGTCCTCAGGGGGTCTGAAAACACTTTGCTTGTGGATGTGTAAGCTGGTGAGCGAGATATCGGGGAATTGCGAAATCCTCCTCTTAAGTTATTGATTTCAATCGGCAAAAAACACGATAAATGTTTCAGTATGGGTGTAATATTGAAATGTCATTGGAACAGGCTGGAAACTGCGTCAACACACAGGGTCAGGGATGGCCATTATTCTGGAGAAACCGCAGAAACAACCGCTACAACGACATCAGGCTAACGGATACTGGAACGGAGTTATGGACTCACAAGCAGACCCGAAAACGCGAACATCACCTGACGCACAGAGAAAAGTCCGTGTTATCGAGAATGAGCTCGGTCACCACTTATTGTCGGACACAATTAAAACCATCAAGTTAACATTGATGGATACAGGGATATTTTTCATGTCTGAGGCGCAACAGCGCTTGATGAAACTCCGGGAGGCTGGCATCGACGACGCCAGCGATGATCTCGATGAAAAACTGGACTTCATCGACGATAGCAGTGGATTTAATCCCTACGATTCCACCAAAAAATAAATGATTATCCACGGCTGTCCCATAACCTTGTAACCGGCGTCAAAACAATGCGATGTCTGACCATAAAGTCAGGTATTCGCGGCTGAAGCCGCTCCCACAGCCGCGAAGATCGATCAGTTTGTTCAGATCAACTGCAATACCAGCGCAATCTGACAACCAAATCCGGCAGCAAACGCCAATGTTCTCACCCACGGAATCGCAAATGTATACGAAAGTAGATGAACGAGCCGCGCCCAGAAATATAGTTGGCAGGCGAGAACTGTCGTTGCGTTGCTGACGTCCGCAGCATTTGCAATCAGGACCAGGGCCGCAAACACAACAAGATTCTCTATCGCGTTCGAATGTGCCGCCTTCATTTTTTCTGCCCAGGGGGAAAGCGGCTTTGGATCCTCGGGATAGCCGACCGCATCAATGAGACCGCGTACTGCAATCAAATTCAGAATATAAGGCATCCACATTATCGCGGTCAGCGCCGTTACCCATGACAGACTCATCAGTTCGCTGGTCATGTTTTTCTCCCTTTCTTATTTATCTTCGTTCCAGGCGTGTGCCCTTGCGGCGAAGTCGGCGCTAACAACAGGAACCACACAGAACCGTTGCCCCGTTGGCGCTTCAAGAACCACCCATTTTTTGATTGCGGTAATCCGCCTCGCGCCAAGCTTTTCAAGTCGGACAACTTCTGCATCGACGTCATCTGATTCAATGTCGATATGTACACGACTCGCATGATCGACTTTTTGTACTTCTACATAAGGTTCGCCCGCGGGCATATTCAACTCAACGTACGGACTTTTCGACAGATCTGCCGCATGCTGCACCGGCGCACCCAGCACCTTCGCCCAGAATCCAGCGGCAGCATCGAGATCGTTGGTATCACAGTCGATAATGAACCCGGCCAGTCTGCTCTTGTGCATATTTGTTATATCTTTTTATTTTTATTACTTATTTTTTGAAATCGTGACTGGGACTACTAAAACCCGTTTCCTCGAAATAGCGATCGTATGCATTGTGCATAAGCTCCGCCGGGATGCTCATAATTTCTGCCGCGACTCTCAGTTTTTCCATTTCTTCCGCGTCCTTTCGCCCATCTGCCGCCGCAACCTTCAACAACATCACTGCGATGTCTTCTTTTTCGTCGAGACTCAGGACTTTACTTAGTTCACTGAGTAAATTGTTCATGTCAGGATTCTCCGCAATATCTTCGATCGCGCGTTGCAGGAGTGCGAGAGACTCTGCGCCCGGGATGTCAAATTGCTCCTCGATCAGCGCCATCATCTGTTGGGTTTCATTGATTGAAATGGTTTTGTCGCCTCTGGCAACAAATATTAGCAACCCCGCCAGGAGATATTTCGAATCGTAGACTTCGGTGCCGCTTTGCGTATCGATAATCAGCTCATCGCCTTCGATGCGCGGTGGTTTTGGTTCTTCAATCATGCTAGTTCAACAACCTCGTCAGATCATGCCGATGGAGTCCGGACCGATCTCTTTAACGCTGCGAGTGCCTGCAAACTCCATCGCAATTTTGAACTCGTCCCGCAGGATCTGCAGTGCGCGTTCCACGCCTGCCTGGCCAAACGATCCGAGCCCCCACAAATACGGACGCCCAATCATGATTGCATCGGCGCCGAGTGCCAGCGCTTTGAGAATGTCTGTCCCGCGCCGAATGCCGCTATCCATCAACAAAGTTACCCTGCCATTTACCGCCGGCGCAACTTCCGCCAGGCTGTCGATCGCGCCGCGCCCGCTGTCATCCGCCCGGCCTCCGTGGTTTGAGACAATAATCCCATCAACTCCGACTTCGACGCAACGCTCGGCGTCTTCGGCAGTAACGATTCCTTTTACGAGCACCTTCATCTGAGTCTCCTGTCGCAGCTGTTTCAGGAAATCCCAGGTCAGTGCCATACCACGACGATCTCTCTCGTCCACTGCGATGCCCTCGAACATCGGTTTCTGGCGTGCCGCGACGCCGGATCCCTCGTGACATACAGCGCAGTCCCTGGGATCAAGGCGAATCGCTCTTTGCAGCGTATGTCTTGCCGGCGTAGAACTCGTTGGCAAATCAACAGTCAGTGCAACTGCCGGACAACCAGCGGCTTCTGCGCGGCGCAGCATCTTGCGCACACCCGGCCAGCCACCGAGCGTATACAGCTGAAACCAGATCGGCGCCCCACGCGCCTCTGCCACTTGCTCGATCGGCGTCGAACTTACCGTCGACAGGATCTGCAGGTGATTAAGCTTCCGCGCAGCGCGCGCAGTCGCAAGTTCACCATCGATGTGAAACGCCTTCTGTGAACCTACCGGCGCAATCACGATAGGTGTTGGCCATTCCTCGCCGAAAATATTGACTCGCGTGTCGATCTGCCTGACGTTGACCAGCCGCGTTGAACGCAGGTAATAATGCTCGAACGCTTCCCGGTTAGCACGCAGCGTCTTGTCGTCGTTTACTCCGGTCGCCATATAACCATAATGGGCCGGCGGCAGCACTTCGCTTGCCGTCGCCCTGAGATCAAAAATATCGATTGCCTGATCCGGGCTGGTAATGCGCTGGCCCGCTTCGGCAGATGCATGGGCAAATTCAAGTCCGGCCAGCGCGTTGCACAACGGGCTGGCCGCCAAATACTTTAGAAAATCTCTGCGGTTATTCTTGCACTGCTGAATTGTCATCGCTGTCCCCTGTTATCTGTGCATGCGATGAATTTCTTCGACCGAGCCGGTAATTGGGCTGACACTGGTTTTTTTAGTTCTGCCAGCGGACTCTTTCACCGAATTTCCCTGTGTCCAATCATAGAACAACACGTCTTCCATTTCCGCTCTGGGAATATGTTTGCCAACTTGTGCTGTACGCAGCGGTGTCGAAAATCCTCGTGCATCAATTATTGCTCCTGATTGTGACTACCTGGATTCAGGCGCAGGGGGCTTTGAGCCGCAATAGCGGGCGCTCGGCAATTATTTCCACGGTGGCGAAGTCGCCGCGAATCTCGTAGCGCCCGTCCCCGGTTCGCTGCAGACCCGCAATGCGGCCCGCTGTCAGCGATTCGATCGCTTGCGCCACCTTGCCACGGCGGTCTTTCCCTGGTTCGGCGACTTGGGTGCATAGCGGAAATTCAATGACAGCCGGGCGGAAGCACGCACCTTCGGACGGACGTGGTTCCTCGTAGAACACATGCTCTGGCCGCAAGCACAAATCGAGGTCAATCAGCAGCGATTCTCCTTCTGTGTCCCAGGCCACGACGAACGACTGTTCCAGATCGACCGCGGCGAATTCCCGCAATTCGGTCCAGTTTGTAACCTCGTCACTCATTGCTGTGGCCGGGTTTCGCTCGTCATGACACGATCTCCGCAGTTACTTCCGATTTGACGGAGTTCGCGATGAAACACATCTCGTGTGCACGCTGGTGCATCTTTTCGATCTCCCCCCGATCGGGAATCCGCTCGCCGGAGTAAGTCGCGCTTGGCCGCAAAATCACTGTTGTTATTGCTCTCTTGCCCTCGGCGTTTTTTCCCAGGCGGCCGATCGCTGCATCCGTGTATTCATCGATGACAAATCCGGATCTAGCGGCGATGGCCAGAAAGAAAAGCATGTGGCAGCTCGATAAAGACGCCACGAAAGCTTCTTCCGGATCGACATTTTCGGCAACAGACAGGGGTAAGGGAACGATATCGGGTGACGCCGATGCCGGTACAGTGATACCGCCGTCAAATTCCCATTCGTGCCCCCGGCTGTACCTGTCATCAGTGAAATTCTGATCACCGCGTTGCCATCGGATTGTCGCGACATATTCGCTCATGCAAGTTAATTCAGTCCGCATCCAGTGACCGCAGATCCGCTGGTCTTTCGAAATGACTCATGTAACTGCCCTTTTTCTTTTTATGACAGGCGCAGGCCGTTTGCTACAGGCTTGTCCGGAACGGCCAGGACGACGCTCCCGTCTGCCTGCACAAATCCGCTCACCAGGCATTCTGACATGAACGGCCCGATCTGTTTTGGTGGAAAATTGACAACGCCAACTATTTGTTTTCCCACAAGATCTTCGCTCGTGTATAAATCCGTAATCTGTGCCGAGGCGCATCGCACGCCGACTTCGTCCCCGTAATCCACCGTCAGCTTCCAGGCCGATTTGCGCGCCTCCGGGAATTCCGCGACCTCGATTATGGTTCCAATTCGCAGCTCGACCTTTACAAAATCATCCCAACTTATTTCTGACATGAGTTAGTCCTGTGACGATGAATTTCCGGTATCCGGAACAATGGTGCACAGCGGCAAATGCCTCCCCGCGAGGCTGTACGACTCGCTGCTTCCTGAAAGCGCCGCAGACCGCCAGATCAGGCAAATGAGGTCCGCACCCACATGCCAATGAAATACGACACTATGACGACAACAATGGCGATAAGCAGGTGCTCTGTAATCACGGGTAGCGCTTTAACGCGCTGCATGCGGGCAAGATACGCGCTCAACAAGGTAAT
>SMWE01000037.1 GCA_004357475.1 Gammaproteobacteria bacterium | reverse complement strand
GCCGAACTCTATGTCGGTTCCCTGGGTGGCGTGGAATTTGAGTCGCCAGGTCCCAAATCGTATACATATCGAACACATAGATGAGGAAAAGCAGAATTCACTGAAGTAAATCCTTGCAATTAGCTGATCCTCAGTTATAGTCCGCCGCGTCTTGGTGCACTTCGGTCTGCGCCACCTGCTTCCAGCCTGCATTTCCGCGGCTTGCGGAGCTACCACCAGTTTCCAGTCTGGACCGAACCAGGTGGCAGATGCCGCTCGGTCAGGCGACCATGGAGCACAAATACAATGTTTTTCAATCAACTCGGTCTTTCGGCCGAATTGCTGCGTGCGATCGATGAAAAAGGTTACCAGGAGGCAACCCCGATCCAGCAAAAGTCAATTCCCCTCATTCTGGACGGCCGCGACATACTTGCCGGCGCGCAGACCGGCACCGGCAAGACAGCCGGCTTTGCCTTACCGCTATTGCAGCGGCTGCAGTTTTCGCCACATAATCGGCGCAGCGTGCGTGCCCTGATCCTCACACCAACGCGCGAGCTGGCGGCACAGGTCGGCGAGAGCGTGCGTGATTATGGCCGGCACCTGCCATTCAGGACGGCGGTGATCTTTGGCGGCGTCAGCATCAACACACAGTTCTCGAAATTGCGAAAAGGTGCCGACGTCATTGTTGCAACACCTGGCCGTCTGCTCGACCATCTGCAGCGTGAAACCATCGACCTGTCCAAAGTCGAGATTCTGGTACTGGACGAGGCGGATCGCATGCTCGACATGGGATTCATTCGCGACATCAAGAAGATTTTCAAATTCTTGCCGAATGAGCGACAAAACCTTTTGTTCTCAGCCACCTTTTCGAACGACATCAGACGCCTCGCCGCTGATTTGTTGAACAAACCCACCGAGATTGAAGTTGCAGCACGCAACCAGCCAGCTGATCGTGTAAAGCAAGTCGTGTATCCGGTCGATAAACGTCGCAAGCGTGAGCTACTGTCGCACCGTATTGGCACAGAGAACTGGCGCCAGGTACTCGTATTTGCCCGCACGAAACGCGGTGCGAATCGACTTGCTGAAAACCTGTCGCGCGACGGCCTCAATGCCGAAGCGATTCACGGCAACAAATCGCAGGCTGCAAGGACACGCGCATTGAAGGACTTCAAAGCCGGCCGCGTCCGGGTACTGGTCGCCACCGATATTGCCGCACGCGGACTCGACATCGAGCGGCTACCGCACGTCGTCAACTACGAATTGCCTTTCGTTCCGGAAGATTACCTGCACCGTATCGGACGTACAGCTCGCGCAGGCCAGGAGGGCGTGGCGATATCGCTGGTATGTGTCGATGAACACAATTTATTGCGTGACATCGAGCGTCTCCTCAAATGCGAAATAGATAAGGAGATCATCCCCGGTTACGCACCAGATTCTCGCATCAAGGCACAGCCAGTCAAGAAAGGAGGATCGCAACGACCCAGCAGTCGCGGCGGGGCACGTCCCGGCAAGAACGCCAGGGCCAAAGCGGCGAAAAAACGCGGTGGACCCCGAAAACGTTCATCGAGCCGCCAACGACGCGCGGGATAAAAAAGGTAGGATGCGCGTTCGTTATCAAGCAATACGCCAACATAACAAGCAACTATGCCAAAAATACAAACCCGACCATCCGGCCAATATTATTTCATCGCCGTCGCCTGCTGCTTTGCGGCCCAAATAACAGTGAAGACCTGCGCACCAAGGACCTGATCCCGCTGTACCTGTACGAGGGCAAGTACCTGTATGCGCACGGAACAGCCGGAGGTGTGCATATTTTCAAGAACGATAGGTTTCAGGTCAATCTGCACATGCGTTACCGGTTTCAACAACTGAACCCGGGCAGCAACGCTTTTTACGAAGGACTGGATGAAAGAAAGCAATCGCTCGATGCGGGCCTTGAGCTTTCATTGACACAGAAGTGGGGACAGGTCACCCTGACGGCAGTGCACGATACGCTCGATCGGCATCAGGGCAGCGAAGTGCAGATGTCTTACCGGTACTTCATCGATGCCGGATCATGGAGCCTGTCACCGTATATCAGCTGGACCTGGCAGGATGACAATCTTAGCGACTACTACTTCGGTGTTAGTGAGGCAGAGGCGCGACCCGACCGGCCGGCGTACTCGCCGGGTGATTCCTAATGGCTTGGGTTCGGCATCAATACGGCCTGGCATATTTCTGACCAGGTCCTTCTTTTTGCCAACGCCGGTTTTGCCGGAGCGGATTCAGGCATTGAGAATAGTCCCCTGGTCGAGGAGCCGAACTTCTCGGCTTTGTTTGTCGGCGGTACTTATATTTTTGGCAATGCCCTCAAACCGACGTATGTCATGGATGAGGAGCGTGTGGGCGAGTGGTCATGGCGGGTCAACTACGGCTACCAGGCCGACGGGAATATTGTCAGCGAAATCGATCAGGGCGATTTCAGCAAGAGCAGCGTTGCCGATACCAATATCGCCGGGGTGACATTCAGCAAGTTGCTCAGCGCGGGGCCGCGGGTCGACTATCTGGGGCGCCTTGCGGCATTTCGCCATCTGGAGGAAGACGAGGGCAACTCCAATTTCTGGAGTTATGCCGCCTATATCATGGCGATGGGCAAGGGTCATTGTGATCCAGATCAACTTGTTCATGTCTTATCCTTTATCCTGGGTTATTCAAGGTGAGGCTAAGGTTGGAACAAGGCTTGCTGGCATAACTGATCGGCAGCTGATGATTCCCTGATGAATGTCTGTGGGACGCGTGAGAAAGGGGTCGGATCCCGTTTTCTTTAATAATTGGATCCGACCCATTTCAAAACAGAAATACGGTATTACGTCTGACTGTTGGAAACGGTAGAATCTGACGGAAATCCAGAGTGCGGGTGTCGTTCAATGGTAGGACATCAGCTTCCCAAGCTGAGAATGAGGGTTCAATTCCCTTCACCCGCTCAATTCTCAAACCACTGATTCCTAAGAATAAAACGTTATATCACAGTGTCTTGCGTCTTAATCTGTGATATAGCCACACTGTATTCCATGCGGTGGTCTACTTGTTGATTTGCACCGAATATTGACCCGGTATTTGCACTGAAAATTGACCCACCCGGATGGCCTGATGATGACTCAGGCTTTGGTCTTTTTCTTAAGTTTTGCCCCCTTGCCGCTGTTGGTTGCCGAGTTCTTCAGTCGATAACTGTCGTTGCCGGTCTCCAAGATATGGCAGTGATGCGTTAGTCGATCCAACAGTGCCGTTGTCAGCTTGGCATCGCCAAACACATTTGGCCATTCCGAGAAGCTCAAGTTGGTGGTGATGATCAGGCTGGTTTTTTCGTACAGCTTGCTTAAAAGATGAAACAGTAAGGCGCCACCGACCTGGCTGAACGGCAGATAACCCAGTTCATCGAGGATGAGCAGATCGACATGCACCAGCCGGTTGGCCACGCGCCCTTGCTTGCCATTGAGCTTTTCCTGCTCGAGCGCATTAACGAGCTCGATCGTTGACAGGCAACGCACGCGCCGGTGGTGATGGATGATGGCTTGCACGCCGATAGGGTGTTACCCCGTTACCACGGACGGTTGAGTTAAGTTCGATTCCTTTCTTTTGAGTGCTTCCAGCTTTCGCCTTCTTCGTGGGTTATAGAAGCACTCGATGTAGTTAAAGGTATCAGCTCTGGCTTCGGCGTGCGTTTGATATCGACGCCGACCAGTAGTGGTGAAGGCAGCGTGAGCGTTTGGTTGCTGTTGTTGCTCGGAGCAGTTTTCGGTTTGCATACTGGGCGGCGTCAACTCCAGACGGCATAAGGAGAAGCATAGCAACGACAAGGTGGCGTAGCCACCGGTCAATCTCTCCGGGCTCGCCACCCACTCCTTACGAATCACGTGGTCCATATCGATGGAAGCCGACCGGGTAGTTTGTAAAGCTAACAGTACCCTTTGTCGATGAGGCACTCGGTATTCCGATCGGCTTTCGTCGTTTCCCGCACGGTCTGATCACTTGCGTGCAAGGCATAGCCGGAATAATCTTAGCGGTGAAACATTCGGCAACATCCTCTATATTGCAGATTCCGCTGCTCGAACGGCGAACTTGAAGTTACGGAAGGTCCTCGTATGCTCACCGCTGGTGAACTCATAACAAATAGTCTTATAGCCAATGAAGTGGATCGTGTCTTTTGTGTACCTGGTGAAAGTTATCTGGGTCTCCTGGACGCGCTTTACGAACGTCGTAGCGCCATCGACACAGTCGTCTGTCGGCACGAAGCGGGTGCGGGTTTTATGGCGTTGGCCGACGCTCGTCTGACGGGAGTGCCAGGTGTAGCTTGCGTCAGTCGCGGGCCTGGCGCGAGCAACGCCGCCATTGCCGTGTACACCGCGCAGCAAGATGGTGTGCCATTCCTGTTGTTCGTTGGCGACGTGCCAGCATCCAACGATCAACGAGGTTCATTTCAAGAAATTGACTATCGGCAGATGTACGGTTCGATAGCGAAGTGGACGGCGGCAGTGACGGATCCGAATCGAATGGCCGAAACCATCCTTCGCGCATTCCAGGTGGCAACGACCGGTGTGCCTGGGCCAGTCGTAATATCGGTGTCGGAGGATGTCCTCAAAGCCGAATGCAACGGGCAGACTGTTCACCGACAGGTGCCCGTTCAATCGGTCGCACATCCGAGCGATGTAGCGATTCTGAGGAAGTGGCTGGGCGAAGCAATGCAGCCGTTGGTGATTGCGGGAAGCGGCTTGCAGACCGACGCAGGCCGCGAAAGTTTGCTGGCGTTCCTTGAGTCATGGGAGTTGCCCGCAATGGTGTCGTTTAGGCGGCAAGACCTTATTCCAAACACACATCGGCTCTATGCAGGCGACATGGGGCTGCGTAACCCGGATAGACAAATGGCAGTCCTGAGGGAGGCTGATCTCCTCCTGGTGCTCGGGGCGCGGCTTTCTGACATCACGACTCAGCGCCATACATATCCTCGCCACGTTCGGCCCGAAATGCGGCTGGTTCACGTACACCGTGATCCGTCTGTGATCGGAACACATTTTGCGGCGGACCTTGCAATCGCGTGTGATCCTAAAACCTTGATCGATACGTTGACTGATACGCCCGCATCAAAGTCTGGCGATCGGCGCGCATGGATAGATAGATTGGCGGAAGAAAGGCTCAATATTAGCCAGCCACGATACGCCGATGTCGACGACGGTGTTCCGTTCGAGCGGGTGGTAGACATAATTGGCAAAAACCTCCCGCACGATGCGATTGTGACGGTTGACGCGGGAGCGTTCGGAGCGCCAGCCTACCGGGTCATTCCGTTCGCGCCGCCACAACGATTGCTGGCACCAGTCTCCGGCGCGATGGGATTTGCGGTACCGGCAGCGGTTGCTGCTGCATTGCGCGAACCCGCTCGCCCGGTATTCTGTTTCGTGGGCGATGGCGGGTTTCTTATGACGGGTAGTGAGCTAGCGGTTGCGTTGGAACGCAAACTTCCACTGAAAGTAATCCTGTCGGAGAACAAATCGTATGGATCGATCCGAGTTCAGCAAGAGAAAGAATATCCAGGTCGTACAATCGGAACAGATCTCACCAATCCCGACTTCGAGATGATTGGACGCGCATTTGGGTTTAATGTTACTCGAATCAGCGCCGTCCCGCAGCTCGATGGGCTACCTGCAATTCTCAAAAGTCGAGAAGCAGAGTTCATTGTTGTTTCCACAAGCGTAAAGGCTATTCTAGGTATTGACAAGTTAACTGACGTTAAAGCGTAATAGTTGGATGAAAATATCAACCACAGTGTACAAGCGTCACCGATTTCCGCCGTGCCCGCCTTCAAGCAAATGGTACAGAAGAGCGGTGAATCTAAGCGAGTGTTTTGCTCAACATTTTCATATTATGCGGCCTGTCGTTGATAGTGCAAACGGCGTTTGGCGATGGTCCTTTTCTTGATCTTTTCTCTTTTCGCCAGAATCAATTGCCCGCTGAAGGGCGCAAAAACCCTATCCGGAGCGTGGTAATGGCAGTCATGCGATGCTTCACACCCTATCAATAAGGATAACTTAGGGGATTTTCGATGATTCGGTGCCTCGCCTATACTTTCACCGCCATTTGCTCCTTGAGTGCGGCAACCTTGTCCTCCAGGCGCTGCGTGTTGTCCTCGGCCAGCGCGGCTTGATCAGCGCTGGCCAGCTGATCCAGGTAGCGATCGATACTTGCCTCGACCTCGGCCAGTCGCCGCTTCATCTTGGCACGGGTGAAGTTGCGGTCTCGATTATTAACCGCTTTGAACTTGCTGCCATCAATGGCAACAAGCGCCTTTGTGAGCAGGTTGAGCTGCTTGCACAACATCACGAACTCGCGGCACACCAGCCGGATCGCCTCACCATTGTCCTTTCTGAAGTCCGATGTGGTCTTGAAGTCCGGCGCCAAACGGCCCACCAACCACATCATCTCAACATTACGCTGCGCCTCGCGTTCCAGACGACCGCTCGACTGCACACGGTTCAGATAACCGTAAACATAAATCTTCAACATCGTGCTTGGCTGGTAGCCAGGTCGGCCCGTATCACTAGCTTCGGTCTT
>SMWE01000036.1 GCA_004357475.1 Gammaproteobacteria bacterium | reverse complement strand
TTCCAGTTTTCAACAAATACGATTCCTTTTTCGATGGAGTCCGCCGCGTTCTCAGCATCGGGACTGCGCTGATCGATAACCGTCGCGGAGACGAATGCCCTGAGTCCGCATGACTCGACCACCTGGGCCACGACATCCGGGAAATAATACATGTCCACAAACGTCGTCGTGCCGCCGCGAATCATCTCCCAACAGGCGAGTTCGGTGCCGATGCGCACGAACTCTGCATCGACGAACTCCACTTCAGCCGGAAATATGTAATCGGTAAGCCATTCGAGTAGCGCGAGGTCATCGGCAACACCGCGAAGGAGCGTCATGGCAGCATGCGAATGTCCATTGATGAGCCCGGGCATCACGATGCGCTTGTCACCGGGCAGGCGAGTATTTGCCGTGTATTGGGCATTGATGTCAACTGCTGCGCCCATTGCGATGATCAGTCCGCCATCGATGGCAAGCGCACCATCTGCAATCACATTGTCCTCGTCATCCATCGTGATGAGGTAGTCGCCTTCGACAATGAGGTCGATCGCATCGTCGTTTTCTGCAACTGGCGCCGCGAGGGATTCCCCGACGTTTGCCGGTGGATCGGAAGGCGTGCACGAGACCAGAACCAGGAGCGCGATCAAAAAGAAGAAATTGAGATTATTGTTGTTCGACATTCTTTCCTCGGTAAGCAAGCACCAGGCTTGGGTGTATTCTAACCCGAACATGCGCTGCCCGAGCGCAATTTGCGGACACAATCTGGCGATGAGAGAAACCACAGGTAACTGATATACAGCGGGAGAAGGAAGGCATCGCGGCGGGGGAAATCGACTGTGATTGATGATAATGTCCTCACAGAACATTTCACCAGAAATTCCATACTAATGAGTGACCAGGCATTGCCTTCCTTTGCAGCACCGTCCGACGCACGGCTTACGGACGAAATGCTTGACGCTTACCAGGATGCAGGAGTATTGATTCTTCGCGATTTCGTGCCGGTCGAGGAGTGCCAGGCGCTCAGGAGCAGGGCGCTTGAGCTCGTTGATGATTTCAACCCGGAAGAGGTTCACTGCGTTTTTTCGACGACCAGGCAAACGCACGCCGATGACAGCTACTTTATCGAATCCGGCGACAAGATTCGTTTCTTCCTCGAGGAGGATGCTTTCGATGAGTCGGGGCAGCTCAGGCAGTCGAAACAAGATTCCCTCAACAAGATGGGTCATGCGATGCATGATCTTGACCCGGTCTTCGACCGGTTTTCCCGGTCAGCGGAGCTGGCAAAGGTAGCGGAAAGCCTCGGCTTCGAAGATCCTGCAATCATTCAATCGATGTACATCTTCAAGCCGCCGAGGATCGGCGGCGAGGTGGTGTGCCATCAGGATTCAACCTATATTTACACGGAGCCGGAGTCGTGTACCGGATTCTGGTTTGCGCTGGAGGATGCGACGGTCGGGAATGGATGCCTGTATTTCATTCCTGGCGGCCACAAGATGAATCTGAAGCAACGTAATTATCGTATCAGTGAGAGTGAATTGACGACCGAGGTCCTCGATCCCGAGCCATGGCCAGAGCATCTCAAATTGCCGGTGGAGGCCAGTGCGGGGACGCTCGTGATATTCGACGGGCGGGCGCCGCATATGAGCGGACCGAATCCGTCCGACAAGTCCCGGCATGCCTACACCCTGCACGTCATAGATCAAACTTGCCACTGGCCGGCGGAAAACTGGCTGCAACGAAGTCCCGATCTGCCTTTGCGTGGATTCGCCTGAATCGCTGCGCAGGACTACGGCTTGCTGTTTACAGACATTATCAGGAAGAAACGCGACGGCGGCGAGTTAACGCCGGAGGAGGTCACGTTTTTCGTCGACGGGCTTGCCGATGGCAGCATTCCGGCGGAGCAGGTTGCCGCTTTGGCGATGGCGGTGTTTCTCAATTCAATGTCTGCCGAAGAAGCAGGGTGCCTGACGCTGGCAATGGCTGCTTCGGGCTCGGTGCTTGAATGGCAGGACGAAGGTCTGGATGGACCCGTCGTCGACAAACATTCAACGGGTGGTGTCGGCGACAAAGTCAGTTTTCTGTTGGCGCCGATCGCAGCAGCCTGCGGATGTTACGTGCCCATGATCTCGGGGCGCGGGCTCGGACACACCGGCGGGACCGCCGACAAGGTGACGTCCATTCCGGGTTATAACGCGACGCCCGATTTCGCGTTGTTCAAGAAAGTCGTCAAGTCGGCTGGCTGCGCGATTATCGGGCAAACGGCAGACCTTGCTCCAGCGGATCGGCGCTTGTATGCGATCCGGGATATCACGGCAACGGTGGAGTCTGTCCCGCTGATCACCGCGTCGATACTTTCCAAGAAGATTGCTGCGGGAGTGCAGGCACTGGTCATGGATGTGAAATTTGGCACCGGAGCATTCATGTCTGGAGCTGACCGGGCGGAAGAGCTGGCAAAAAGTATCATCGCGACCGCTGCGAAGGCGAATCTCAAGACACACGCACTTATTACGGACATGAATGAATGCCTTGGCCACACTGCGGGCAATGCGGTGGAAATTGCAGAGTCGATCGAATACCTGAGGAACAATCATCGCGAGTCCCGTCTCGATGAGGTCGTCATGTCATTGTGTGTGGAAATGCTGATAGCCTCAAATCTCGAAACTGATCGTGCATTGGCGCATACGAAGGCAGATGAAGCCGTGACCTCGGGTAAGGCGGCCGAATTGTTTGCCCGAATGGTGCATGCACTCGGCGGGCCAGGCGACATCGTCGACAACTACGAGAAGCACTTGCCAACTGCACCCGTTACCCAGGCAGTTTTCGCCGCTAAGGCAGGCTATGTCGCCGCGGTTGACGCATTTGCGCTCGGCAACGCCATCATCGAACTGGGTGGTGGCCGGAGAGCCATGGGAGACGAGCTGGACCTGTCGGTCGGGCTGACGAATGTGACGCCGATCGGCTCAATCGTCGATAAAGAGCGTCCACTCGCTGTCATACAGGCATCATCTGATGATACAGCCCAGGTTGCGGCGGCCATAATCAGGGAGGCTTACACGATCTCCGACACATGTCCTGCGAAACGTCCGCTTATCTACAGAACATTGACGGCAGATTGACGGGAAATCACTCGTCTTTGCCGGTATCCTAGTCGCAAAAGAACTAACAAGAATATCCAGCCAGATCATTCGAGGGCTCACCCATGTCAGGTAACTTGATTGGACTTGCGGGCATTGCCGTCATCCTCGGCGCCGCGGTCTTGTTTTCGGGAAATCGCAAAGCGATCAACTTTCGCATTGTCGGTGCAGCGTTTTCTCTGCAGGTCGCAATTGCAGTATGCGTGCTGTATTTCGACTGGGGGAAACTCGCGATCGAAAAAATCAGTGGTGGCGTCCAGGCGGTTATCGATTTTTCCGGCGAAGGTATCGCTATGGTTTTCGGCCCTCTCGCGAATGCGTCGGAGGGCGTCATCTTTGCGGTCCACGTGTTGCCTGTCATCATATTCTTTGCAGCGCTAATGTCAGTGCTCTACCACCTCAGGATCATGCAGTGGATTGTCAAATTGGTCGGTGGTGGGTTGCGCAGGGCAATTGGCACCGGTCCGATCGAATCCATGAATGCCGCTGCTAATATTTTCGTCGGGCAAACCGAAGCGCCACTTGTCATTCGCCCCTACCTGGCGGGACTTACTGAACCGCAATTTTTTGCCGTCATGGTATCGGGAGTCGCCTCAGTTGCCGGGACGGTTCTGGCCGCCTACGTTCTGATGGGGGCCGAGATGAATTACCTCCTGGCCGCGAGTTTCATGGCGGCGCCGGGCGGGCTGTTGATGGCCAAGATTATCATGCCGGATGATCCGGCCGACCTGGCAAAGAACGCTGACACCGGTTTTATGATGGAGGAAAGCAAGCATGTCAACGTCATACTGGCGGCCGCCGTCGGCTCAGCAGACGGCTTGCGACTGGCGGTCAATATTGGCGCGATGCTTATCGCATTCGTGGCCCTGATCGCGCTGTTCAATGGTGTGGTTGGTGGTCTCTTTAGTTTAGTTGGCATCGACGGAATCACGCTCCAGTTGATACTGGGCAAGATATTCCAGCCGTTGATGTACGTGCTGAGTGTGCCCTGGCATGAAGCCGAGGCCGCAGGCGCTCTGTTCGGAGAAAAACTCATACTTAATGAGTTCGTCGCATTCAGCCACATGGACGAATATCTTGCCGGCATGAGCGAGCGCACGAGAGCGATTGTTACGTTCTCGCTTTGCGGTTTTGCCAATCTCTCATCCATCGCGATTCTGCTCGGAGGGCTCGGCGTTCTCGTGCCGGAAAAGAAAGACCTGATTGCCCGATTCGGACTGAAAGCGGTTACAGCAGGATCCCTGTCCAACCTGATGAGTGCAGCACTCGCAGGCTTACTCCTGACTTTCTGAGAGAGCGGCAGTGACCAAACGCCCGATAATCATCGACTGCGACCCGGGTCAGGATGACGCGATATGCCTGTTGCTCGCGATGTCTTCGCCGGATGAACTCGATATCCTGGGCGTGACCACGGTTGCAGGCAACGTGCCGCTGGCACTCACCGAACGAAACGCGCGCCAGGTGTGCGACATTGCGGGTCGCGGTGATGTGTCCGTTTATGCCGGCTGTTCGCAACCAATGGTGCGCGACCTTGTGACCGCGGAACATGTTCACGGCAGTACTGGCATAGATGGCATAGACATCGTCGAGCCCGAACGGCCACGTGCAGACAAGCATGCCGTCGATTTTATCGTCGATACACTGAACGCCGCCGACAAGGAATCGATCACGCTGGTGCCGACGGGGCCCCTGACGAACATCGGGCAGGCGTTTACGAAAGATCCGTCGATTCTTGAGAAGGTTGAGCAGATCGTATTGATGGGTGGCGCAATGCGTGAGGGCGGAAATATTTCCCCGTCTGCTGAATTCAACATACTGGTGGATCCGCATGCCGCGGATGTCGTCTTCCGCTGCGGACGCCCGATCACGGTGCTGGGTCTCGATGTTACGCACCAGGTGCTGTCCACGCCGGAACGCAGGGACAGGATCAGGGCGATTGATAACGATGCCGCGCGGGCGACCGTCGGCATGCTCGATTTTTACAATCGCCATGACGCGATGAAGTACGGCGTCAGGGGTGCGCCATTGCACGATCCATGTACGGTTGCCTGGTTGCTGAAACCGGAGCTCTTCGAGGGCAAGCTGTGTAACGTCTCCGTTGAAACGGAGTCCGAGCTGACCATGGGCAACACCGTAGTAGATTTCTGGCACGTAACCGACCGCCCGAAGAACGCCACGTGGATACACACGGCCGATGCAGACGGTTTCTATGAATTACTCGTTGAGCGATTATCACGGTTCAGCGATGTCCGGTAGCCCTTCAATTGTTGTGGTTGGTTCGGTCAACCTTGATCTCGTTGCGTCGGTTTCCAGGCTACCGGTTGCCGGGGAGACCGTAAGCGGCGCCGAGCTGAACAGGCATCCGGGCGGCAAAGGCGCTAACCAGGCACTGGCTGCAAAAAGGCTTGGTGCAGACGTGTCCATCGTGGCGCGAGTTGGTGACGATGCTGCAGCTGACGAGGCACTGGCGTTTTTGCAATCTGGTGGCGTCAATCTGGCAGCTTGCGGCAGGGATACGGACGCAGCAACCGGGATTGCGCTCATTGCGGTGGCTCCCTCGGGCGAGAATCAAATTGTCGTTGCATCGGGGGCAAACCGGAAATTACGTCCGGATATGCTTGATCTTCCAGCAGCGGATGCATTGATTTGCCAGCTCGAGATACCGATCGAAACACTGCTTCATGCTTCAAGAGTTTTCGATGGATTTTTCTGTATTAACCTCGCACCTGCGCTCGAGGTTCCAGCGGAACTGATGCAAAGGGCAGACCTGGTAGTCGTCAACGAAACCGAGGCGGCCTATTACGGCAACGCATTGGCTGTCTGCGACGGATTGCTTGCAACAACCTACGGTGCCGACGGCGCCGTTCTGAAAAAGTCGGGCGAGATTCTGGCGGAAGCAAAACCACCGCAGATCGATGCAGTGGACGCAACCGGGGCAGGCGACGCGTTCACTGCCGCAATGACTGTTGCAATTGTTGAAGGCCAGGAACCGGATGCCGCACTGCGCTTTGCTTGCGCGGCGGGAGCGGCAGCTGCGACGAAAGCCGGGGCGCAGCCGTCGTTGCCGTTCCGCAAGGATGTAGAAGATTTGATGAAAAATTCGCAGGAGCCCAATCCGCCCGATGATTCGTCGAATGCGGTAATGCTTGATGCGGATTGATCTTTAGTGAGAATGTCAAATCGCGCCAGAATATTCTTTATCACTAAAGATAAATTTGCACCGATCAGGTTTAACATGTCAACATAGAAGGCAAATTTGGGGCGAGCTCCTACTTTAATCGAAAAGCTGCGGGCAGCAGCTCGTCGATCGAATAACTATCGATCTGATTGCCCTCGCCAATAAGAATAATGCGCGTGTCGTCATCCGCAAACTCGAGGATGCTTTGGCGGCAACCGCCGCAGGGTGTGCACGCCTCGATATCGTCTGTGCCACCGACCGCGGCAATGGCAACGATGCGCTTGCCGCCCGCTGCGACCATTGAGCCGATGGCATTCGCTTCCGCACAGGTGCCTTCCGGGAACGCTGCATTTTCCACATTGCAGCCAGTATGCAATGTGCCCGTGTGGTCGATCAAAGCCGCGCCGACCGTGTAGCCGGAGTAGGGCGCATGTGCGTTGTGCCGAACATTCTTGGCCGCATCGATAAGTTGCTGTTCCTCGACTGTCATCTCGTGCGATTCCACGTCAGCTTTCCTTTCGCATCGGGTTGTTGGCGTGCGTGGTCCAATCAGCTTTCTCCTTGCTGATGGCAATACCCGTGCGTGGGTCGACACCTTCCGTCATTGGCTGCATTGTGATGCAACCATCAACGGGACAAACGATGGTGCACAGGTTACAACCGATGCACTCCTCATCAATGATTTCGAATCGGCGCTCGCCGTTTACGGTCTTCGTGATCGCCTGGTGAGAGGCATCTTCGCAGACGATGTGACAGCGGCCACACTTGATGCAGAGGTCCTGATCAATCACGGCCTTCTCTACATAATTGAGATTCAGGTACTGCCAGTCGGTGACACTCGGGACTGCCTTGCCGACCAGTTCGCTGACCGACGACATGCCTTTGTCATCAAGAAAATTACTCAGGCCGTCGCTCAGGTCGTCAATAATTTTGAAGCCGTAAACCATCGCTGCCGTGCAGACCTGCAGGTTCGATGCGCCGAGGGCGAGGAAATCAACAGCGTCGCGCCAGTCCGCAATACCGCCGATACCGGAGATCGGCATTTCCGCCGTTTGTTTCGTGCGCGCAATCTCGGCAACCATATGCAGTGCGATCGGTTTGACCGCCTGCCCGCAATAACCGCCATGTGAGCCCATGCCATCAGTGGCGGGATACATCTCCAGCGTGTCGTAGTTGACGCGCATGATGGAATTCACTGTGTTGATGAGCGATACGGCATCGGCGCCGCCTTCCCGGGCAGCAATCGCGGGCGGCAAGATGTTGGTGACATTCGGTGTCAGTTTGACGATGACCGGTGTCTTTGCGTATTTCTTGCACCATTCAGTTGCCAGCTTGATGTACTCGGGTACCTGGCCAACCGCAGCGCCCATACCGCGTTCCGTCATGCCGTGCGGGCAACCGAAATTCAATTCGAAGCCATCGGCACCCGTATCCTCGATCATCGGTACGTATTTGGCCCAGGTCTCCTCGTTCATTGGAAACATGACTGAGACAAAAATTGCGCGGTCTGGCCAGTCTTTCTTGAGCTGGCGAATATCATCAAGATTGACCTGCAGCGGACGGTCGGTAATGAGTTCGATGTTGTTGAAGCCGATTACCCTGCGCTCGTTACTGTGTATGGCGCCGTATCGCGGCCCGCTGACATTGACGATTGGCGGGTCCTCTCCAAGTGTTTTCCAGACGGCGCCACCCCAGCCGGCTTCGAACGCGCGATTGACGTTGTAAGCCTTGTCAGTCGCCGGCGCCGACGCAAGCCAGAATGGGTTCGGAGTCGTGACGCCGAGAAACTCTGATGTGAGATTAGCCATTGCAATCACTCCTGGAGACGCAAGTAGCGGTTAATCGAATTGGCCGCAACCTTGCCATCCTGTACCGCGGTAACGGTCAGGTCATCGCTGCCGTAGATGCAATCGCCGCCGGCCCAGACGTCAGGCAACGACGTCTTGCGATCATCGCCGACCAGCAATTTGCCGCCTTTTTGTTCGAAGGAATCTGCAGCATCGCCGAAAACATCACTGGCAACTGCCTGGCCGACCGCTTTGAAGACGATATCCGCATTCAATGACCATGTGTCGCCGGTTGACTGGAGTTTGCCGTTCGCATCCAGTTCGGTCCGCTCGAATTCAATGCCGGTGACCCGGTCACTGACCAGCAGTTTGACAGGACTGGCCCAGTGCCGAATCGTCACGCCGCTGGTTTGTGCATACTCCCGCTCGTATTGGCTGGCGCCCATTTGCTCGGGGCCGCGACGATACACAATCTCAACAACTTCGGAGCCAAGACGCTTGCTCTGCACCGCGATATCAATCGCTGTCATGCCACCACCGATAACAACGACATGGCGGCCAACGGGCAGGTCGTCCTTGTTTTCAGATTGACGCAACGTTGCAATGTAGTCGACCGCATTAAGAACACCGTCGGCATCTTCATTGGCAAGTCCGAGTTTGTTGACGCCGCCGAGGCCGAAGGCGAGAAATACGGCGTCATACTCTTCCCGAATCGCCTCAAGGGTGATATCGACGCCCATCGATGTATTTGGTCGGACTTCGATGCCACCGATATCAAGGATCCAGTTGACTTCCTGTTGGGCAAAATCGTTTACGGTTTTATAAGCAGCGATGCCGTATTCGTTCAGGCCGCCGAGCTTGCGGTCCCGGTTAAAGACGACAACCTGGTGTCCGAGAGTCGCAAGTCGGTGGGCGCACGACAGTCCAGCCGGTCCGCCGCCAACCACGGCAATCCTTTTGCCGGTGTCGGCTGCACGTTCGAAAAGGTTCAGGTTCTGCTCAAAGACCGGATCGGTCGCGTATCGTTGCAGCAATCCAATGTTGACGGGTTTGTCTTCGTGCACATTGCGCACACACGCTTCCTCGCACAGCACCTCGGTTGGACACACACGGGCACACATGCCGCCCATGATGTTTTCGCGCAGTATCGTGTGTGCCGATCCCCTGAGGTTGTCGCTCCTGATCTTTTGAATAAATCCAGGAATGTCTATCCGTGTCGGGCACGCGGTGGTGCACGGGGCGTCGTAGCAAAAGTAGCAGCGGTCCGCCTCTATCAATGCCTCCGGCCGCGACAACGGCGGATGCATGTCACTGAAATTATTGGAAATTTCCTCCGGTGACAGGCGGCCGGTTTGTATGTCAGCTTTGCCCATTGACTATCGTTTGATAACCGATTTTTTCTTCATTGCTACGCGTTTTGGTCTGGTATCTCGCTTAACTGCAGTCGGTTGCTTAACCGCTGCCCGTTTTTTCATGGCGTCGTAATAAGTTGCAAAGGGCGGTCTGTCAACATAACGTCCGGCACCGCGCTCAACATTGAGCTTGCCGTCAGCAAAAACGATTTTCCCCCGACTCAACGTATTTGATGCCGAGCCTTTGACTTCCATTCCTTCAAAGATGTTGTAGTCAACGTTCTGGTGATGGGTCTTCGCAGATATCGTTTTTATTGCCTCAGGATCCCAGACAACTATGTCAGCGTCCGCACCTACGGAAATACTGCCTTTGCGCGGGAAAATGTTGAAAATCTTTGCTGCATTCGTCGACGTCACAGCGACATACTCGTTCATCGTGAGGCGACCGGTACTGACGCCGTGATGCCACAGTACTTCCATGCGATTTTCAATACCTCCCGTGCCGTTTGGAATCAGGCGGAAGTCATCTTTGCCGGCGGCTTTCTGCGGCGCACAGAAACAACAGTGATCAGTTGCCGTCGTCTGCAGGTTACCGGATTGCAGGCCATGCCAGAGTTCCTTCTGATGATCGGGCGAGCGGAACGGCGGGCTCATGACATGAGCAGCCGCGAAGTCGAAATCTTTGTTGCGATAAACCGAGTCGTCGATCAATAGGTGACCGGCAAGCACTTCACCGTAAACTCGCTGGCCCTCATTGCGAGCCCGTGTGATTGCTTCCAACGACTGGCGGCAGGAGTTGTGCACGATATAAATAGGAACACCCAGGACTTCGGCGATTCGAATGGCGCGATTGGCAGCTTCGCCCTCAACTTCCGGTGGCCGCGACAAGGGGTGACCTTCGGGTCCGGTAATGCCCATGTCGTAGATTTTCTGTTGCAGAGCGTAAACGAGATCACCGTTCTCTGCATGACAGGTCACGATGGCACCGAGTTCGATCGCCTTTGAAAAACTGTTAACGAGTATTTCATCGTCAGCCATGATGGCGCCCTTGTACGCCATGAAATGCTTGAAACTGTTTACGCCATGTTCCTTGACCAGCGTTTCCATGTCCGCGCTGACGGTCTCGTCCCACCAGGTAATGGCGACGTGAAACGAGTAATCGGCGACGGACTTCTCGGCCCATTCGCGCCACTGGTTGTAGGCTTCCATCACGTTTTGCTGCGGGTTGGGAATGACGAAGTCAATGATCATCGTCGTGCCGCCCGCGAGGCCTGCGGCAGTGCCGGTCTCGAAGTCGTCACTGGCGACGGTGCCCATGAATGGTAGCTGCATATGCGTATGCGGATCGATGCCACCCGGCATCACATACTGGCCGCCGGCATCGACAATATCGGCGCCCTTCGGCAGCTCGATGTCTGAGCCGATCTCCTGAATCTTGCCGTCTGCGCACAACACATCTGCGCGCCAGGATCGTTCGGCGGTAACAACAGTGCCGCCTTTTATTAATATATTCATGCTATTTACCTCGGCTTGCGAGCCAATAAATGACACCCCCCAGGAAGGATCCAGTGAACCAGCCGTAACTGTAAAACCAGTCGTAGAATATACCCTTGCCGGCGATGATTGCGGCGATCGTAAGACTCACGGGAACCAGGAATGCGACAAAGCCCGGTATGTGCCATGCCGGATAACCCGCGTTGTCCTTGTATAGCGCAAGCAAATCGTATGACTGCTTCCTGACTACAAAATAGTCGACAATCATGATACCGGCAATCGGCCCTAAAAGACTCGAGTATCCGACCAGCCAGTTCGAATACAGGCTATCAAGGCTGACGTCAGAATCCAGCCAGCCGAGCTTCTTCGCGAGTTCCCAGCTCATCAGCAAAATACCAAGAAATCCCGTCAGCAGCACGCCTTTTGTTTGGTTGATGTATTTGGGCGCGATGTTTTGAAAACTGTTGGTTGGCGATACGATATTGGCAGCGGTGTTGGTCGAAATCGTCGCCAAAATAATAATCAACATCGACAAAACGACCCAGATCGTGTTGTCGATCTTTCCGATCAGGTTGATCGGGTCGGAAATCGTTTCACCAACCAGTCTCAGGGAGGCCGATGTCAGCAAAACGCCAAGGCCGGCGAACAGGAACATGGTTAGTGGTAAGCCGATAATCTGGCCGGCGATCTGACTTCGCTGCGAGTTGGCGAAGCGGCTGAAATCCGGAATATTAAGAGCCAGTGTCGCCCAGAATCCGACCATCGCCGTCAACGCTGCCATGAGGTAGCCGAATGCCGGCTCCCCCTCCGGCCTTGTCGCCGGGGTTGCAAGGACCTCGCTGAGCGACACCTTGGGGAGCGCCCAGAACACAAGTCCGATGGCGACACAGAGCAATAGCGGCGCGGCCAGGGCCTCGAGATGCTTTATGGATTCCGAGCCGCGGATCACGACGGTTACGTTGGCAATCCAGAAAATGAAAAAGCCGATGACTTCGCCGGTGCCACCAAGCGCTGCCCAGTCGTCGGAAATGGCTGAGAACAATAAGTGTATGGCGATGCCGCCGAACAAGGTCTGTACGCCGAACCAACCACATGCGACCAGCGCACGAATCAAAGCAGGAACATTCGAGCCGACGATCCCAAACGACGCGCGCAGGACAACCGGGCACGGAATCCCGTAGCGGGTACCTGGATAGGCGTTCAGCGTCAGGGGAATCAGTAAGACAATGTTGGCAAAGAATATCGTCCAGAGAGCTTCAGTGACCGACAATCCGAAATAAGCGGTCAGAACACCGCCCAGCATATAAGTCGGGACACAAATCGCCATGCCGACCCACAATGATGCGACGTTCCACTGATTCCAGGTCCGGTCTTTTATTCTGGTTGGCGCGATGTCGTCGTTATAGCGTGGGCTGTCGAGCAGGTCCTGGCCCGGCTCGAGTTCGAAAAACTCGCCTATGGCGTGAACCTGGCTCTGCGCT
>SMWE01000035.1 GCA_004357475.1 Gammaproteobacteria bacterium | reverse complement strand
CGTCCTATTGCAACACTGTTGATTGGGCGTATTCCGCAGTTGGCATAGCGCCGTTCAACGCTGATGAATTCGAGGCTCAGGATGACTTAATGATCCAGAGCGCGACGTGGTCGCGCACCAGAGCGCCTGGTGACCTAAAGGAAGTCTGGCTTGAAATTCGCAACAAGAACAGGGCGGGCGCGTTTAATAGTCTCAATATGCAGAACGTGCTGCTAATCGATGAGCTGGGCGACGCGATTACGATATCGGGTCCGGGATCCGGCTTCTCAAGCGTACCCTGTCGCGACGATCGTGCGCGATTTGGATCACTTGCGGCCGGTGACAGTGCTTGCATCGTCGGGAGACTAAACGTAAGTGCACTTGCAGGATATCTGACGGGTCCGCGCGATTTCGATGCCGAACTGATCCTGCGTAACGGTGACAGCTATCCGGTCGACAACAGTTTTCCGGCAACAATTGCCCCGGACTATGAGTTCGACCGTGTCTCGATACGCGATCTGGGTCCCACACTTTCGAGAGTCAGGTCGTTTCCGTTGCACGATATCGGCGGCTTTCCTGCGGGTATTCAGGGGCGTTATCTTGTTCGATCCGGCAATGTCGGACCGCTGTCTGCATATGGTGAGGTGTCGGAACTGTCCAGAGACAGCGAACCGGGTTGCCGGAGTCTGGATTCGTCAGGCTGCCTTGCCCATGAACGATTCCTCGAAATCGATATCGACCTTCTTCAGACGGAGCTCGCGCTGCCACGAATTGTCGTACCTTCAGCCAGCCTGATTCCAGGGTCCGCAAGACATTTGCAAGTCTGGGTGAATGACAGGATGGAATTACCGACCGCCAGCCCTGGGCGGCAGTTTTTTGCAATTGTCGACGCGAGCGATATAGCCGACGAAAGTGACGAGACTAACAATCTGATTTGTGTCAATTGTGTCAAAACAGCCGACGCTGCGTCTGTAGCCGGCGTGCATGTCCGTTTGCCTGAAGGCGTGGATGTAGACAGCATGTTTCCGATCACGGTTCTTAATGCCGCCCGTAAATTGCCGGCAAGTTTCCCCCGACTCTACGAGATTCGCGAGCGCATCATTCCCGATCTGGGTCATCCGGTGATTCCGGATGTGCCGCTACCCTGATTCTCACAGGCGCATGGGGAAAAAGGGATCGAACCACCGACACGCGGATTTTCAGTCGCGTGGAGGATCGCCTAGGGCATTATATTTCAATGGGTTACCAGGGCGTCCGTTGCTCAATTTGCATCACTGTGCATAACAATGCACAACTCAGTCACGCAAATCTCACGCGTCGCTATCATCTCCTCGAATGGTCGAAATGTGGTCGATTGATCAGTTTAGTCCCGAACGTCGGCTGCGAGTATTGGTATCAGTGTGTTCGGCGACACGACGAAAGTCGTTTGGTCGAATTGCTCTTTGTTGCTTATGACGACGCAGTAGAGCGTTGCCGATTCTACCAACAGTTGGCGTCGTCCTCGGGCCGCATCTCGATAGAAACGTTCTTCTTGTGCTGCCGCCCATAATCTGTCAATTCGGACGACCGTATTCCTATGCGCTTGCGAAACTGACTGAGGATTTCGGCATATTCCTCGATGCCAGCGAGATTCTCTCGTTCTGTTGGATCGCTGCTCAGGTGAAAGAGCTGCTCGAAGATAATCTCCTCATCCGAAAAATCCAGGTGCTCTTCTGTGTACGGACAGCCCAACGGCTGCAAATATCGTACGTACTTCCACTCGCGCGTTCGGAGTGCCTCAATGAACGGATTTCCTTCGGCAACTGTGAGACTCTCAAGAAAAATCTCTTCGCGCTCGGCATCGCCTGAATTTAGATCTCGTCCTTCCATCGTTTCAGGTATCGGAACGCCGGCGTAAGACAATATGGTCGCTGGCACATCGATACTCAGCACCATCTCGCTGACTACGTTCTCCCGGTCAGCGTTCGTATCACGTGGGTCGAAGACAATAAGCGGGATTTTTGCGACGAGGTCGTACAGCAGTGCTTTCCCGCCGGTGCCATATTCGCCGTTCAACAAGCCGTGGTCACTTGAATAGATGATGATGGTGTTATCGGCAATGCCGAGGCGCTCCAGATGGCCAATCAGATCACCAACCACCCGGTCAATACCGGTTACCGTTTGATGATATCTGACTTGGTGTTCAGGTTGCATTTCAGGAATATAGTTGTAGTCGTACCACTTTCTCCGCGCCTCATGATCGATGACGCCTTCCGGAATGAACTTGTATGGATCGCGACCCGTGTCTTCGGCAATCGCTACCTCCGCTTCTCGATAGAGTTGGTCGTAGACGGGGTGCCCAGCAAGTTTCGGATTCTCATTGGCGGGATATCCCATCACTTTGCAGGCGTAGGACTCACAGTCCGGGTCGGCCCCTTCCGGGTACATGGTCGACACAACGGAATTGTGCGGCGCAGAGAAGCTGACCGACAGATTAAACGGCACATCTTCCGGGCGCGTGTCCAGAAAGTCCTCGATGTACTCACCCATTATCTCGGTCGAAATGTCTTTTTGTGCGTCCTTGTAAATCTCGGTTGCGGGGTTATCTGGAAAGTCTTTCGGAAAGAACGGAATCCAACCGTCATGCCCTCGCCAATAGTCAAACTTGCTGGCCGCATTGCCATCGAAGGAGTAGAACTGCACGCCGAATTTGCCGATGAACCCAGTGAAATAGCCTGCGTCCCTGAGCAAGGCGGGATAGGTCTGCTGCCACTGAGACTCGACTACCTGGTAAGGCGAGTTAAACCCCAATCCACTCGTTCGCTCATACTGACCGGATAGAAATGCAAACCGGCTTGGCGCACATATGGGCTCAACCGTGAAAGCATTTGTGAAGCGCACACCGTCTTCGGCCAGTTGATCGATGCTAGGCGTTTGCGAAAACGCATGACCAGTCGACGATAACGAGTCTGCCCGCTGGTCATCAGCAAGCAGGAATATGATATTTGGCCGGTCGCGTACCGCTGATTCGGTTTCTGTGCCTGGCCCGCAGGCCGCCAGGCCGACAATCGCGGCCGGCAGAGTCAAAAAGGCCCACATGATGTGGGCCTTCGTTGTTGCTCTTGATGTTCCTCTAGAAGCGATAGGACGCCTCGACACCCCAGATCCGGGGCTCATTCACATAGGCGGTATTGTTAGCAAAATCGATGCCGCCTATGACGTTGTCCTCATCGGTAATGTTGCGGCCAAACAGACCGGCCTCGAAGCCGCTGTCAATATTGCGATAACCGAAGCGCAGCCCGCCTTCGAGCTGAGTATCGGTCTGGAATTCAATGTTCTCGTAAAGAAAGTCCTGGGTTTCGCCCTTGAACTTCCAATCCGTAAACAAGTACAACTCTCTGCCGCTGGACAGAGGCATCGTCCAGTCAATCTCGAAATTCAGCGTCCATTCCGGCGCATGCTGGAAAGGATTGCCGTCGATCAGGGCAAAGCCATTGCCATCAAGCGGGTCGGTTACCGTCACTAGCGGGCCGCCCGGTACTGAGAGCGTCGAGTCGTTTATTTCCGTTTTGTTATAGCCGTATCCGCCGGACAGGATCAGGTAGTCCGTAACCGCATAATCCATCTCGACTTCTATGCCGTAGCCAACGCCTTCATTTGCATTGAGCAGCGACGTACTGTTCGAGGTGCCGCCGACGGCCACCAGCTGCATGTCATCGATGGTGTAATGGAACGCTGCGACATTGAATCGGACTCTCTCCCACAAGGCTTTATAGCCAACCTCAAAGGACAGGATCGTCTCGGAGTCGGCTGTTGTTACTTCGACATCATCCTGGATACGATCCTGGATGGTGGGCGCCCTGAAACCGGATGCTGCACGCACGTAGATTTGCGAGTCATCGGTTACGGCCCACGCAACCGCCAGGTCCCAGCTGAAATTATCATCGGTCAGGTTGATCGGCACTGTCGCTACAGCGCCGCTGAAGTCGACATGTGTCGCATCCTTCTCGTCGTCGGTATAACGCACGCCCGCAGTGATCGTCATTTGGTCGCTTACATCGTAGCTACCCTGTCCGAATACCGCCCAGGTCTTGTTTTCGATGTGGGAACTCGAAGACGGCTCGAATGACGTCGCACCCGCGCTTTGGGCTTTCGCCAGACCGTCAAACTCATCTTTGAAGTAGAACGCACCCAGCTGGTAGTTCATGGGACCTTCCAGGTTGCTCGCAATTCGAAACTCCTGAGTCAGCTGGGTCACGAGAATATCGCTGCCCGTGTCAATGTCTACGACGAAAGGCGAGTTAAACGCACTAAACGGTGTGCTGGACGGTCCCATCGGTCCTCCGCCACAAGTAAACAGGCAACCGAAACCGCCATCGATATCGCCACGGCCAAAGCGATCGTAAACATCCTGGTAGGACGTGATCGAGGTTATCGTGTGCTCATCAAAATCCCAGTCCAGCTTCAATGTCGTACCGGTTGATTTCATTACCGCAGGATTATTGTTACCGCCGTCGAACCACACGGTTTCCCGATCGTAATTCGAATTCAGTTTGTTGCTGCCGGTATCGAATACGTTGGCACGGAAAAGGCTGGTGGTGCCTTTTGTGTCCTGACGCTGGTGCATTAACCACGCCGTGAAATTATCCGTGGGCGTCCAAAGCAGCTGAAACCGGGCGGCATTTATGTTGTGGCCGCCCATTGCGTCGTTCTCACCGGTAAAGGCATTGTTTACCCAGTCCTCGCGATTTCGGGACATGAGGGACACTCGGCCCATCAATTTGCCGTCTACCAACGTGCCGCCGATTGCTGCCTCGGCGTTTATCGTGCCCAGTTCACCGACGTTGGCATTGACATAGCCCTCCAATTCCTCGGTAGGCCGACGCGTGTTGACCTTAACAATACCCGCCGTCGTGTTGCGTCCGAACAGCGTGCCTTGCGGACCGCGAATCACTTCGATGCTCGCCATATCAAACAGCGGAAACGCCTTGAGAGCGACTTTCTCCATGGGCACTTCGTCGAAGACGACGGAAACCGGCTGCGAAGCTGCCTGGGTAAAGTCAGCATTGCCGAGGCCACGCATATAAAAACGCGGCGCCAGGCTCCCATTGGAGGATTCCACGTGTAGTCCAGGCGCGGCGCTCGCGAGGGCTAGGACGTCTGCACCTCCTGCGAATCTCGCGTTCAACCTGTCCCCGGACATTAGGGATATCGAAATCGGTACGTCCTGGATATTCTGCTCACGCTTTTGCGCAGTGACGATTATCTCTTCCAGGACACCTTCATCCCCTTGTGCCTGTACACTCGGACTGGCAAGGATCAAGGGAATTGCACCCAATGCTATGGTGGTTACTCGATTAAGAGTAGATCGTAAATTCATCGGATTTCCCCGAAATTGTATTGTTAGACACGAGCCCTTCTGACCGGCCAGAGTGTACAGAAAACCCGGCTCATTTGTAGGTCGATTGGTGACCCCGAATTGGAGAGAGGATGGACAGACGACGCTTCCTGCTTAGCACACTTCTTGGGCTGAGCAGCCCACTGACAGCGCCGCTCGCTTCCGATACCCGGTTTTCCGCCAGCCCATTCTCACTGGGCATTGCATCCGGCGATGTGACGGATGATTCAGTGGTGCTGTGGACCCGCCTCGCGCCTGAGCCACTTAAGGCCAATGGCGGCATGGAGCCCTGCGGCGTCCCGGTGCAATGGGAACTTGCGGTCGACCCGAAAATGTCGCATGTCCTCCGGCGAGGCGAAGCAATAGCAACGCCAACCTTCGCTCATTCGGTCCATGTCGACCTGGAAGGATTGGAGCCCGGCCGCGAGTACTGGTACCGCTTTTCTGTGTTGTCGCATTCTTCCCCGATAGGCCGAACCAAGACGCTGCCGCACAGGGACAGTTACCCGGATTCAGTCCGGTTCATCACCGCTTCCTGCCAGAACTACACGCACGGTTATTTCGTTGCCTATGAGCACATGATCCGGGACCAGCCGGATTTCATCATTCATCTGGGCGACTACTTCTACGATGCGTCATTTGGCGTGGACGATTTCAGGCATCACGAAACGGAAAATGCGCCTGTGACAGTCGCGGACTTTCGGCGCAGACATGCTCGGTACAAGACGGACAAGCAACTGCAGCATGCCCACGCGCAGATTCCGTTCTTTACGACGATTGATAATCACGACGCCATTGAAGACATGGATCCCGAGAAGTTTGCGCAACGCGCGGCAGCGTATCAGGCGTGGTATGAGCATATGCCCGTGCGCGGCTACAGCGCGGCTGGCGACAACCATTTCGATCTTCTCCGAAAGATTTCACTTGGCGGCCTGGCGCAGATCAGCCTATTGGACGGCCGTCAGTTCCGGGATAGCAAGGAGATATGCGGCAACAACGACTACCCGGACTACGGGTTCGGTAATTACCGTGAGCGTTGCGCCGCCGTGTTCGACGACGACCGGTCCATGCTCGGGAAAGAGCAGGAGATGTGGTTAACAGAGAATCTCGTCCATAACAAAGCAACCTGGAACGTTATCGCCTCCCCGGGGCCTTTTTTGCCGTACCGCTATCACCACGACGGTAAAGAACTGAGTTACATCGGCGCGTGGGATATCTATCCGGCTAACCGCAAGCGAATTGCTAAAGCCATTGAGACAGCCGAGGTCGGCCACCCTCTCATCCTGAGCGGCGACATGCATTCCTTCTGGGCCGTTGATGGCAGCCTTACGAAGAACCCGAGTGAGCGCATACCAGTAGTCGAGTTTGTCGCGTCTTCTGTGTCCGCTAACTGGCCCGAGCAACTGGCCAAACCGGTCACCGACAATCTGCCACACAATCCCCAGGTGAAATTCTACGACCCGGACAAACGCGGTTACCTGTTACACGACGTGACTGAAACAGAGTGGAAGACTACGGCCCGCGCGATGGAGGATGTGAGGAACGAACAATCGCCGGCACTAGACCTCGCGAGCTTTATCGTTAGCAAAGGCAAGCCCGGGTTTACCCGTCTTTATTAGTTGACCCACTCCTGAAGTGCCGCGTGCAGAGTAGCCTGTTCGATATCATGAGGTACGCTCTGCGGTCCGTTGTTGAGCGGCTGCGCGCCCAGGGCAATACACTCCAGGCTGAGCGTCTGCAAGGCAAGCCCGAGATCCATCACCTCGATCGGGTTGCCATCACCGCCCGGGTTGATTGATTCTTTCGAGACCTTCGGTAGTCTCACCGCGAGTTTACGAGTGGCTTGAATGATCATGGCTCTGGGCGTTACATTTCCTCGGTCAAAGCATTTTGCTGTCCGAGGTTTTGTAACATGGCACGTGGACACGTTCACCCATAACATCCGGCCAAAGCAAAGCAAGGTGCGCGAAACAAGCAGTCACAGTGATTCACGCAAAACTCGCGCAGGCCTCGGCAGGCCGATGCAGCGCAAGACTATAACCGATTGATATTTTGAAGGAAATTGGTGGCCAGGGGCGAAATCGAACCACCGACACGCGAATTTTCTATCCGTGACGAGTAAGCCGACGCAGGATTGACAACGCCT
>SMWE01000034.1 GCA_004357475.1 Gammaproteobacteria bacterium | reverse complement strand
GGCAGCCTGAGCCTGGTCAACAACCCGGCGCGCCGCCTTACCGGGCTGCCAGCACTACGCCATTTGGACCAGCTCGCGGAACTCGATCCGCAATTGCCCACTTTGATGCAGGGTATTGCGCCAGGCAGTCAGCAGTTGCTGCAAACAAGGTTGCGTGACGTGCCGGCGGAGCTTCGGGTGTCTGTGTCCGAGATCCGCATCTCCGGTGAAACCGAGCGCCTGTATTCCATCGAGAATTTGTCCGGCGAGCTGACAGCACGGGAGTCGAGCGCCTGGCGCAACCTGATTAGAGTTCTGACACACGAGATCATGAACACGCTGACGCCAGTGACGTCGCTGGCGCAAACCACAGTTACAATGCTGGATGAGACCGAAGCAACGGACGATATCCGCGAGGCCGTAACCACGATTGCCCGGCGCAGCGAAGGATTAATGAATTTCGTGTCGCGCTACCGCGAATTGCTGAAGATACCGCAGCCCGAGCCTGAGGCAGTCAGGGTGATTGATGCACTGAATAGTGTTACCACGCTAATGGCGAATGAACTGAGAGGAGTCCGCCTGGACATCGACGTCGTCCCCGTATCACTGGAGGTGTACGCTGATCGTCAGTTGCTGGACCAGGTACTCATCAACCTCGTCAGGAACGCGGCGGACGCAATCAGGGATATTGATTCGCCGGAAATGCGACTTAGTGCAAAACTGGATTTCGGGCGCGTGATTATCAGGATCAGGGACAACGGACGCGGCATACCGGAAGAAACAGTGGATCAGATATTCGTGCCATTTTTCACCACCAAGCGGACCGGCAGCGGTATCGGGCTCAGCCTCAGCCGGCAGATAATGACCGCACATCGCGGCGAAATCGTGGTCGAGAGCGGCGCTGGCGGCACAACTGCGAGTCTTCTGTTTTGAACAGGATACTAAAGATTACTTATCGTGCCTGGGTGGTTGTTTTCTCGGCTGGCCTGCCAGGAAATGCCTCATCCGCGCCGCTGTTCGACAGCGAAGATACCCTGGACGTAGTTCTCGAGGCACCCATAAGGAGGATCGTTCGACAACGTAAGAAGGAGTCGGAGTTTGCCGGGACGCTCAGATATACAGAACCATCGGGAGAAGAACGCGCCCTTGCAGTAATTGTAACGACGCGTGGCAGATCCAGGCTTGAGATGTGCGATTTCCCGCCGTTGAAACTCACCTTCAATCCTGACGAGACCCGCGGAACGTTATTCGAAGATCAACGCAGCCTGAAACTCGTAACCAGGTGCATGCGAACGAGTTCGGGCACTGACTGGGTGTACCTGGAGCTCGGCATCTACCGCGCATTCAACGTGATTACGGAAAACTCGTTCCGGGCAAGGCAACTGAACATTACTTACCGTGATACGGAATCGCGCGGCCGCGGCCGGGTACAGCCGGCGTTTATCCTCGAGCCTGACCATCAGCTTGGGAAGCGCACAGGCAGGAAGCGGATCCGTCCACCTAAGGTCGATGCTGTGCAGATGTCCGCCAGGGATATGACGAATAACCTGTTGTTTCAGTACCTGATTGGCAATACCGATTTCGCCGTCAAACGCGGTCCGTCCGGCGAAGGCTGCTGCCACAATGGCCGGGTCTTGGCACGCCCCGGGGAGCAGCGGGACTGGATAATTGTGCCTTTCGATTTCGATCAGTCCGGCTTGATAAATACAGACTACGCATTACCTGACGAAAGGCTGCCGATTCGCCGGGTCACCTCACGATTGTACCGTGGCTTCTGCTGGCAGAACGCGGTCTTGCCCGAGTCAGTTGCCCTCTTCAATGAGAAGCGAGCGGAGATTGAGGCGGCCCTCATACCGTCGGAGGTCTCCAAAAGACGCGCGCGACGCGTGCAAAAATTCATCGACCGGTTTTACAAAACTGTCAACGATCCGCAGGAACTTCAGGAGCAGTTATTGGACAAATGCCGTGGACCAGACTCGCTGCCATTGCGCGAGAGCCCGGGGTCTCCTGGTTACGTAAAGACGCCATAACAGGTATTTAGAGGTACCCTCAAAATGTTTGGACATATCACTCGTTGTGTTGCACTGATGCTGTTTTTGGCCGTTCAGTCGGCCGGCGCCGAAGAATTGATCGTCGAATTCAATGGCAGCGGCAGCCGGACTACGGCGGAATTCAAAGTGCAGGGGCCGTGGATTCTCGACTGGCGTATCAACAGCGAATACACACGCATGCTCTCTTTCGACCTGGATCTCGTCGATGGCCGCACCGGCGTACTCAAAGGCAGTGTCCTGCGCACCAAGAGTCTCGGCAACGGCGTGCGGCTCTTCAATGAGTCGGGCAGCTACCGTTTCCGCATCAACGGCTCGTTTATCGACTGGTATCTGAAGGTCAAAAAGCTGACCCCGGCCGAGGCGGAACTGTATTCGCCAAAAACATAAGGTGCCGGCACCCTGCCTCGCGAATCACCTCAAATCAGGGTATTCTTGCCGCCTGAGTAAGCATTCCGATAGCAAATAACAAGATCTCCCGGGGAAACTGTCATGAAACGTTTGTTTCTTTCTACATGCCTGATTTTTTTCGCTTTCGCCGCTAGTGCAGACGAAATGGATAATGTTGACGCGGTCAATTTTCCAACATCAGGGTCTGCGGAAGCTCAGAAGCATTTTCTGCGTGGTGTGGCAACGCTGCACAGCTTTGGCTGGAAGCAGGCCAGGACCGCGTTCCAGGAAGCCCAGGCGGCCGACCCCGATTTTGCGATGGCCTACTGGGGTGAATCGCTGACCTACAACCATCCGCTTATTACGGAATGGGACCTCGAGACACCGCGCGCAGTCCTGAACAAGCTCGGCGTGACGACGGAAGAACGTCTTGCCGCGGCGCCGACGGATCGCGAGCAAGGCTTTATCGCAGCTGTGGACGCACTGTTTTTCGGGGAAGGCGACACGATGGCGCGGCGCACCGCGTACATGCAGGTCATGCGCGGCCTGCACGAACGCTATCCGGACGACGACGAAATTGCGGCATATTATGCGCTGTCACTCTTAAGTTCCGCAGGTCCGGCGGGCGAGGGACACCGCCAGAACGTGCTGGCCGGTGCGATCGCTTTGGGCATAACGAGCCGTAACCCGAAACATCCGGGCGCTGTTCACTACACCATTCACGCATTCGACGATCCTGTGCATGCACCGCTCGCGTTGCCTGCAGCCAGGGTATTCGCTGACATCGCTGCCGCGGTTCCTCACGCACTGCATATGCCGACGCATATCTTCATTCAGCACGGCATGTGGCAACAGGTATCTGACTCGAACCAGTCTGCCTATGCGGCAGCGGTTGCCCTTTGGGTGCCCGGTGACAAAGCAGGCGATATGACGCATGCGCTCGACTGGGGCCAGTATGGTGACCTGCAACTCGGCGACTACGACAAGGCCGCGCTGTGGATCAGGCGCATGGAAGGGATTGTCGAGAGAAATGCCGACCAGGTACGAATTGTTGAAGCACTGCCGCGCGTCAAGGCACGCATGATTCTCGAGTCGCAGCAATGGGAGATAACACCGATTACCGAGGGGTCACATGATACCGAGCTGCTGGCCACCGGCATCAGTGCGGTGCATCTTGGCGATCTGGCTACGGCGCAAAAAGCGGCAGAACGGCTGGCAGCGAAGGCGGCAGAACTCAATAACAATGACCGTTCCTATTATGCGCAAAACGCCGAACCGCTGGAGATCATGGTCAGGTCAGTCGCCGGTTTAATAGCCATGACGGAAGGTGATGCAGACAAAGGCCTCGCAATGCTGGCCGAAGGCGTCGAGATCGCGGAATCGATGCGTCCACCGAACGGCGCGCCGAATCCGCTCAAGCCAATACACGAGCTTTACGGCGAAGCATTGCTCGGAGCCAACAAGGCCGATGAAGCCGCGGCACAATTCAGCAGGTCGCTACAGCGTACGCCGAACCGGCCGCTGTCCTTGCTCGGTCTTGCACGTTCCTATGCGGCATTGGGCGATGAAGACGCTGCCAGGAAACAGTATCAGAAACTTGCGGAGATCTGGAAAGACCGGGATTTCCCGGTGCTGGAGGAGGCACACCGCTACCTGGCTGCTGCTGACTACGCCGACTGAGGTTCACTGAGCACGAAAAAAAAGCCCGGCGCATCGCGCCGGGCTTTTTTTATTGATCCAGAACGATCGACACGCGCCGGTTGTGCCGGCCTTTCTTCTCTACTTTGCCGACGCGAACCTGGCCGACTTCCCCCGTCGATTTCAGATGCGTGCCACCACAGGGTTGTAAATCGACGCCTTCGATTTCCACCAGCCGGACTTTGCCGGCCCCCTTTGGCGGCTGCACTGACATCGTTCGCACCAGCTCAGGTTGTGCGTCGAGCTCTTCATCGGTGATCCAGCGGCTACTGAGCGGATGGTCGGCGGCAACCAATGCCTGGATTCCCGCCGTGACTTCATCTTTGTCGAGCGTGTCTTCCATGTCGAAATCAAGCCTGCTTTTGGCAGCCGAAATATTGCCGCCGGTGACGCCGTACGGCAGCACCGAGCCCAGCAAGTGCAATGCGGTATGCATGCGCATGTGCAGGTATCGCCGGTCCCAGTCGAGACTGGCGGTAACCGGGGTTCCTGCGGCGGGCAGTGTGGCGTCTGTGTCTGTCAGGTGGCGAATGGCACCGGCATCTCCGTAGCGGGTGTCGGTGACGTCTACGCTGCCGCCCTCCCAGGTGATCGTGCCAGTGTCACCTGGCTGGCCGCCGCCCATTGGATAAAAAACCGATCGATCGAGGACTATTCCCCCGGGGCCGGCTTCGACAACTGTCGCCTGACAATCCCTGAGGTATGGATCGTCGCGGAAAAGTGTTGCGGTCATGGCTGCGCACTCCTTCATGTAGCCATCAAATGTAACGGTTGGATTGCACTTTCGCAAAGGCCTGTTTGTATAATCACCTACTCGCCCCCAAGATGGCTTCTCTGAATCACGGCATGTCTGAATCACCAGCCTTTGGCAAGCGCCCCCCGGGACGTTTCTTCATCAAAATGCATGGCCTCCGCAATCACTTCGTGATTACGGATGCCCGCGAGGAGCCGTATCGCCCCGACGATCAGGAAATCGTTCAAATCTGCGATCCGCAGACCGGCGTTGGTGCCGATCAGCTGATCATCATCGAGCCGGCAAGAAACCCGGCCGCTGATGCATTCATGCGAATCTTCAATGTCGATGCCCGCGAGGTCGAAGCCTGCGGCAATGCGACCCGCTGCGTTGCCTGGTTGCTGCTTGAGGAGCTCGGGCGCGATGCCGTCGTAATAGAAACACTGGCCGGTTCGCTGGCATGCAAGCGGGCAGGGCCCATGGAGGTCAGTTGCGCCATGGGGCGGGTAACCATGGAATGGCGTGACATTCCGCTTGCCGAAGAACGCGACACCTGCCACCTGGATCTTTCCTTCGGGCCGCTCAGCGACGCTGTCGCACTCGCGATCGGCAATCCACATGTCGTATTCTTCGTCGATGATCTCGATGCAGTTGACATCGAGGCAATCGCCCCGCAAATCCAGGAGCATCCGTTGTTCCCGGATCAGGTAAATGTCGGTGTTGCGCAAATGATTTCCGGCGATGAAATACGCCTGAGTGTGTATGAGCGTGGCGCCGGCCTGACGACCGCGTGCGGCAGTGGTGCGTGCGTAGCAGCCTACGCGGCGCTGGCGCGAGGCCTTACGGACAGCAAAACAATGACCATAGAATTGCCGGCAGGCGCCGTTGGTATCGAAATTACAAGTGATGGCACTGCCATCATGACCGGCCCGGTCGCCTACTGCTTCAGCGGCTATCTTTAAACAAGCCCCGCGATCAGGAACAGGGTCGTGGCGATGGCCCCGGCAAGTAATGCATACGGTAATTGTGTCCGGACATGATCGATGTGATCGGTTGCAGAAGCCATCGATGCAACGACGGTCGTGTCGCTGATCGGCGATGCGTGATCGCCGAAAATAGCGCCCGAAATAGCGGCACCGAGAAACAGCGGCACCGAAAAGCCCAGCGTTGTCGCGATTGGAATGGCAATGGGAATCATGATGGCGAAAGTGCCCCAGCTCGATCCTACTGAGAACGCGATGAATGCCGAGACGATGAAGATTAACGGCGCGAGCAACGGCCCTGGAATTGTATTGCCGACAACGCCTGCAACATAGGTGCCGGTGCCCAGCGCCTGAGCGACATCTCCCAGTGCCAGCGCGAACAGCAATATTGTTGCAATCGGTAGCAGCGCCTCCGCGCCTTTCATAAATGTGCGCATCAGGTCATTAATTGAACTGGCACCAAAACCAAGAAGCATTACCCATGAAACGATGATCGCGGCGATGACCGCCCATAACACTGAAACGGATCCTGAACCTGCGATTAAATCTCCGTTGCCGGTGATGTACAGGCCGATCGGCATCATAAAGACCATCGTCAGAATCGGCACTACCATGAATGCGGCGGAGGGCACGTCGCCGTCTCCATCTTCCGGAACCTGTTCGGCAGAAATATCGACCATCGGTATCGAGCCGGGCCAGAGGATGTTACCGTTCCGGGTGCGCTCCTCGGCTTTTTTCATCGGTCCGATGTTGAAATTCTTCCAGATAACCACGGCCGACAGAATGATCGCAGTAATTGCATAGAAGTTATAACCAATCGACGCAATAAAGACCTCCAGTGCGTTTTCCACACCAGTGGATGCGACCAGACTGATGATCACTGCGCCCCATGCATTGAGGGGAATCATGACGCACACAGGGGCCGACGTGGCATCGATGAGATACGCGAGCTTTTCGCGCGAGACCTTGTAACGATCGAACAGCGGACGGCTGACAGATCCGGCAACCAGCAACGTGATATTGGATTCGACGAAGATAACAAGTCCGGTGGCCCAGGCGAGCACTTGTGCCCGCACCCCGTTGTGCACCCAGCGCCGCGTCTCGAGAAAATGCACGAAACCCCGTACGCCACCCGAATGCTCGATCGTCGCAATGAGTGAACCGATCAGGATCGTGAAAATGATTACCCGTGTATCACCGGCTTCACCGAATACGCTGATGAGTCCATCCACCCCGGCCGTAAAGCCGGTCAGCGGGTTGAAACCATTAATCAACGTGAACCCCATCCAGATACCCGCAAACAGGGACAGGATGACCTGCTTGGTCCAGATGGCGAGAACGATCGCGATGATCGGCGGCAGAATGGAATACCAGCTCGGATCGGTCATAGATTAGTTCTTGTTATTCGAATCAAGGGGACAGTTTACTCAAAAAAATCGTGGTCCGTCCTAATGCTGTCCCATAAAGAAAATGTGTGAAACCCTGAAGTCAATCGCCCGCCCCAGCGGGCGATTCCAATGATTAGGACGGCGCGCGTTGTATCGTAGGAGCTCGCCCCAGCGAGCGATCGTCGATCTTAGTACGCGATGCGCCTGCTCTGCGGCACACAGGTGATCCTGAGCGGCCGCGGCGTCCGTTTGCGCCGATGCCGGATTGCTGGCGAGAAGCAGCTAACAGACTCCTGCAAAAAAATATTATTGAAACCGCTTCTATGCATATAGAGTCTTAGTAACGAAATTTTGTTCGTAATTATGCCTTTTCTGATCACGCGGCATAAGCCCGGAACAGGCGTGAGTCAAAGTGGTGAGCATAATGAACGCAAATATTCGGCAACTATTGAGCGCAATCAGCGAACTGGAAGAAGAGCTCGCGACAGTCATGCACGAACAGCAGGAGCGGCTGCACTATCGGATCGAGGGATCGAAAATTCGCTTCTACGAGGCAAATCGTGTCGCGCACCGAAATGTACTGGTGCCCGATCAAGCATGCCCTAAGGGTATACGCGGTAATGGTACTGCGGCACGATCACCTCGTAATGCGGCTGCAGGAACGAAACGATGTCTATTAGTTCCTGTACCGTCATATAGCCGTTGTACAGCGGCATCTTTGACTGACCGTCTTCCGAAATTGTCTCGAGCGGATAGCCGGGGGCCAGTTTGTGTGACGGATTGATGATCGAGGTAACCAGCTGTCCATAGGTCTTGACCTGCGTAACCTGCCCACCCAGTTCGACGTAGGGCGGTTCGTCGGAGAGCACGGGCGGCAGCTCGACACCGTCGATCATATGACATTCGTAGCAGTGCAGGTAAACGAATGCCTTTTGTCCATCCATTGCATTGCCTTCAGGCAGGCTGAAGCCCTTCTCGGACATGCGGTCGGCACCGCAGCCGCTTAATGCGGCCAGTGCAAGCAATAAGCCGGTGATCGTTGCAAGCTGCTTCATTTTTGTCACCCTTCGCAAAGGTTTCATTGTGAGAGATCTATGCATAGCATGGCCGGAACAAATAGAGGCGATCAGGGAAATACCGTACGGGGTGAGTATTAACCGTAGTCCCTGCTATGCTCTGCGTGCAAACTAGCAGGTGAATGGAGAAAAAAGATGGTTCGCAAGTTGATCAGTATTTTGACGGCTGTCGCCGTCACCATGGGAATTTCGATGCACGCGGCAGCCGATGCCACGCCGGAGGATGCCGCTGATTACCGCGTCGCCATAATGACCACGTTGCGCGGACACATTGGTGCCTCGTCAATGACCGTGCGTGGACTGGTCGAAGACCGGGGGCAACTTGTGAATCACGCGCAGGGACTTGCTAATAGCGCAATGGAGCTCGGCAATATATTCCCTGAAGGCTCCAACGTCGGCGAATCGGAAGCGTTGCCGCTTATCTGGGAAGAGCCGGAAGAATTTGCTGCTGCCATTGTGAAAGTACAGGATGCATCGCTGGAGTTTGTCGAAGCTGCTGAAAACGGCGATGCGGAGGTGATTGGCGGGGCGTTCAGAAACCTCGGCATGGCCTGCCGTGGTTGTCATGACCGGTTCCGCGTTGCGCACGATTGAGAGCAAACTCGCTGTAGTAATAACAGCCGCCATGTGCCTGGCGGCCGTTGATGCATTGGCAGAGGACGATCTCGTCGGGCGTGGTAAATACCTTCTGTATGCAGGCGGATGCATATCCTGTCACACCGAGGATAGTGACGGTGCG
>SMWE01000033.1 GCA_004357475.1 Gammaproteobacteria bacterium | reverse complement strand
CGACAAGCGGCCTCATCGGGAAACCAATCGAGAAATTGATCCCAGGTCCGTGGATAATCACGACCTGACACAGGCATTTTGGGCATATCCGCCACCACTATATATTGACGTAAGTGGAGCTAACTGGATACCCCTTATAAACATACAGTATCCCACGAGCTACCATGCCTGCCCAAGCCTACAAAGGCCGTGGCGCGGTTTCGCGCACTGCCGGCCGCTTCGCGACACTGAAGATCGAACCCGAAGACGGCCACGAAGAATCCTTGTCGCCGCCCACAACGACGCTGCGGGCGATGCAGGCGCGGAGCATCATCAGCAGCAATAATTCGCCCGACATTCCATTCGATCGCTCAATTAACCCCTACCAGGGATGCGAGCACGGCTGTGTCTATTGCTATGCGAGGCCAAGTCACAGCTACCTGGATCTGTCGCCGGGACTCGATTTCGAGACCAGGATCTTCTACAAGCCGAACGCGGCAGAGGCCCTGGTCGCGGAATGGTCGAAAGCCTCGTATGAGTGCAAACCCATTACGATCGGGGCGAACACAGACCCTTATCAGCCGGCAGAGAAAAAAATCGGTATTACGAGAAAGCTGCTGGCCACGTTCCTGGAACACCGGCATCCTGTCAGCCTGATGACCAAGGGCAGCCTGATGTCACGGGATCTCGATTTGCTGGCACAACTGGCCGATCGCGGCCTTTGCTCCGTGGCTGTCAGCGTGCCAACCATGAACGACCGTCTGAAACGCCTGCTGGAGCCACGCGTGCCCTCCGCCGCGATTCGATTCAGGCTCATACGGGACCTGCGTGCCGCGGGCGTTCCCGTCAGCCTGCTCATGGCACCGATCATCCCGGCGCTTAACGATACAGAAATCGAATCAGTCCTCAGCCGGGCCGCGGATGCCGGGGCGATTCATGCCACCTGGATCCTTCTGCGGCTGCCCCATGAACTCAAGCAGATATTCGCCGAATGGCTTGACGCGCACATGCCTGAGCGGGCCGGACATGTGATGAGCCTGCTGCGCCAGGCCAGCGGCGGCAAGGATTATGACAATCGATTTGGCATCCGCCAGCGAGGTCGCGGGCCTTATGCCAGCATGATTAATCAGCGCTTCACGACCGCCTGCAGAAGACTCGGCCTGGCCTCCGGCAGTTACCGGGGCAAACTCGATTGAACTCAGTTCAGGCGGCCAGCCGGCCGTCAGATGGCGCTTGCCCTCGACTGATATTGTATAGTGATGCGGACGGTCTGAGGTGCCGCCCGACAAGAACTAAATGCACCGCCGGTAGTCTGAATCAAAGGTATACAGGATTTTCCAATCCCTGATGAAATCCCCGCAGCTGACAAATTTGCCTGTCCTGACGGTCGTTGTGTTCGCACTCGGCGCAGGCGGCGTATCGATGGCACAAACAGAACCCGAAGAGGAACTGGAAATCATCGAACTCGGGGACCGCTACGACGAGGATGATTCCGCAAGCGAGGACGATACTCTGGGCGGTCTGATCTACGACCAGGTTCCACAGCAGTATCGACTGATCGAAGACCCTGAAGAGGAAGGCCTGGAGGAGCCGCCCTCACAGCGCGAGACAGATCTTGGGGAGATAAGCCGGCTGTTCGCGCTATACAAAGAGTCGTTAACCGGCGCTAACTACCAGGAGTCTGACACACTTGCCAAACAGATCATCGAATTGTCAATCAAATTGTTCGGCATCAATAGCACCGAATCCGCAAAAGCATTGACCAACCTGGCCATCGCGCAACAACACAATAAAGAGTATGACGCGGCGGAACGAAACTACCAGGCGTCCATTGACATCATCGAGCGCGTCTCGGACAGACTCGATGTAGCATTGATAAACCCGCTGAAGGGTCTCGGCGCCACCCAGCTTGCAAACGGCAGACCAGACATGGCGAAAGCGACTTTTCGGCGCGCCATACACGTCAGTCATGTGAACAACGGTCCGCACAATCTGGGCCAGATAGATGTGCTGGAGTCGATGGCCGAGATTTTCCTGGCGGTTGGCGAGCATAAAGAGGCGCTCGACATCCAGGAAAGAATGTTCTCCATACAGGCAAGAAAGATTGAACCGTTCAGCCTGGAGATTCTGCCGGCGCTGCAAAATCAGGCGAACTGGCAGCATCGTTTGCAGATGTATGACCGGGAGCGGGTGAGCTGGCGCAAGATCATCAACGTCCTCGAGCGGCATCATGGAAAAATCGATCTACGGCTGATACCACCGTTGACTAATCTCGGCAAATCCTATCTCTTCATCACGCCAGTCGAGTTCGACATGCAACCACAGATATCGGTCGCGTCGGGTGAAACTTACTTAAAGCGTGCGAATCGAATTGCCGACAAGAATCCTGAATCCGGCTGGCAGATTATCGAACAGACATTGCTGGCGCTCGGTGACTACTATGTTCTGTCCGGACGCCCGAACCGTGCCTCGAAAACCTATAAGGAACTATGGACATTGTTATCCGACGACGAGGCGCGGCTTGGCAATCGGCGCGATAACCTGGAAACACTGAATATCCTGCAAAACATATTCCCGCCCAAGTACTATCGCAGCGAGCGGATTGACGAAGAATTTCCCGATGAAGAAGAGTTTGAAACAGGGATAGTGAGTTTCGGATATACAGTGAATTCCTCTGGCAGAGCAATTGACATCGTGCACATTGAAACGCAGCCGCCAGAGTTCGAAGACATGAGCGCACGAGTAAGGCGAAACCTGCGGCATCTTGTCTACCGGCCCCGTCTCGAAGAGGGCAAGATGGTCCATACTCCGGAAGTCACCTTCACCCACGAGTTTATGTACCGGCCTGCGGACATTCCGACCAAACAGAGCAAAGAGGACTCGACATCCAGGTAGCGACGCATTTGCAATTGACCTTCAGACCACCCGACTTCCACTAACGTAACAACGGCAAATGGAATTATCCTGAGAATCAAGGGATGCAGAAACTAAAAAAACAATACCAGCTCGCCTTCGTATCAATTTTATCCGCACTGCCAGTGCTTTTATGTCAAAACACGGCTGTGGCAGCCTGCACCGATGACTGGCTCGGTGTCGATGAAGTGCGCGACGGCGACAAAATTGGACTGCGTGCGACCAACCCGCACGAATTTCCCATTACATTTACGCTCAGGGTGCGAACGAGAAACCTCATCACCAAGGGTCCGAAGACGATTACCGAAACGCTGGATGCGAAACAGTCGCGAATGGTGATGATGCTGAGCGAAGACGGTGGCGACCGCAAAGGCAGATACCGGATCTCCTGTGACTGGACGATCGGTGACAAGGACGCATTACACGACGAGGAGCGGTTGTATCGGTTGCCTTACGCAAGCGGCAAGAGTTATCGTGTCCTGCAGGGCTACGGTTCACGTTTCAGCCACCGGGGGCTGGAACAGTATGCTGTCGACTTCAATATGTCTGTCGGCACTCCGGTGCATGCGGCGCGTGCCGGAATCGTCGCAAGAATTGAAGAAACCAATGACAAAGGCTGCTGGGAAGCCGGTTGCGGCACCCACGCCAATTACATCGTCATTGTGCACAACGATGGCACTACCGGCGAGTACTATCACCTGCAACAGAACGGCGCCCTGGTTGACGTTGGTGATCATGTAATCGCCGGGCAAAAAATCGCTCTCTCCGGAAATACCGGCCACACCACGATGCCGCACCTCCATTTCGCCGTTTATCGCGCAGCCGAATGGGGCAATACGCAATCCATCCCGGTTCGTTTCCTGAGTTCGGCCGGAATTGTACACAGTCCACGCCGTGGGGGACGATACCAGGCCGTCTCAGATGAACAGGCGTTGAACTGACATGATTGATCCGATGCCGGTTCCGGGTGAGCACTTTGTAAACGGCAATCCCCTTACTGCTCCTTTTGCCGCGGGCCTAGAGCAGGCGGTATTTGGTATGGGATGTTTCTGGGGCGTCGAACGTCGTTTCTGGGAAACACCCGGTGTTTATTCCACGGCCGTTGGCTATGCCGGCGGCACCACACCACATGCCACTTATGAACAGGTCTGCAGCGGCAACACCGGTCACGCGGAAGTCGTGCTGGTCGTATTCGATCCAGAGACGATTCATTATCCCGAATTGCTCACGATATTCTGGGAAAACCATGATCCGACACAGGGCATGCGGCAAGGTAACGACAGGGGAACCCAGTACAGGTCGGTAATCTTTAGCGGCTCGGACAGCCAGCGAAGCGACGCGATCGCCTCGCTCGACGCCTACCAACAGCAACTCAGCGCAGCCGGATACGGCACCATCACGACTGAAATTGTACCGCTCGGTGATTTCTATTACGCCGAGGAATACCACCAGCAATATCTTGCGAAAAACCCCGGCGGCTATTGCGGCGTCGATGGCACTGGTGTTAGTTGTGCAGCCGGTTTGGCAGCAGCAGTTGCCAAAAGATGACTGGCCGGACACGCTGCTGCAGGAGCGTTTGCGGGGATACCAGGTATCGAAGGCCCGAAGCTCCATACTAACGACAGATAATTAGAGGTACCCTCAGACCTTGGCCAGCAAATCCAGCAAAATCTCCCCGTCCGGACGCCCCAGCAGAGCGCAGGCTGAACAAGCCGTAGATACGCTGCTGCGCTGGGCTGGCGATGATCCTGAACGTGAGGGCCTGATCGATACGCCAAAGCGTGTTGCCCTGGCTTACGACGACTGGTTCAAGGGCTACGGGGAGGATCCTGTCGAATTCCTGCGGCGAACCTTCGAGGAAGTCGACGGTTACGATGAACTGATCGTTTTGCGCGATATTACTTTCGAATCTCACTGCGAACACCACATGGCGCCAATTATCGGCGTCGCACATATCGGCTATCTGCCGGACAGGAAAGTCGTCGGCATCAGCAAACTCGCACGCGTGGTCGAAACGTTTGCACGACGCTTGCAGGTTCAGGAAAAACTGACGGCACAGATCGCCAACTGCATCGAAAGCGTTCTGAAACCCAGGGGCGTTGGCGTCGTCATTGATGCCGTACATCAGTGCATGACGACACGGGGCATCCACAAGTCCGGAGTTTCGATGGTGACCAGCCAGATGCTTGGCTCATTCCGCAAGGACGCGCGGACCCGGGCAGAGTTTTTGCAGATGATCGGCAAGAACTGCTGATTAAGTGAACTCCATGCAAAATAAGCTGGCTGTCGTGGTCGGGCTAATCGCCTTGCTATTCCTCTATCTCCTGTTCTGGCCGGTTCCCATTGACCCGGTCAGCTGGGATGCGCCGGTAGACGCCGGCCTCGTGGATCCTTTCGCATCAAACGACAGACTGCGCAGAGCAGAAGTATTCGATCTCGGCAGCCACGCAGGGCCGGAAGATGTCGCCGGCGGGCCCGACGGCCTGATTTACGCGGCGATGGCGGATGGCGTAATCATCCGCCTGAGGCCTGACGGTAACAGAGTCGAGGTGTTTGCCGAAACTGGCGGCCGCCCGCTCGGTATCGAATTTGACGCGGACGGCAACCTGTTCGTCGCCAACGCCTATCTCGGTGTGCAGAAAATTACCCCGGATGGCAGTGTGCAAGTGCTGGTGGATACCTACGACGGGCAACGCATAGAGTACGCGGACGACCTGGCGGTTGCAGCCAACGGGAAGATTTATTTCTCGGATGCCAGTTCCAAATTCAGCGCCAGCAAATCGGGCGGCTCCTACGAGGCGAGCCTGCTCGACATTCTCGAACACGGTGGCCACGGGCGGATTTTCGAATTCGATCCTGCTACTGGCAACACGATCGTTATTGCGGATGGACTCAATTTCGCGAATGGTGTCGCGATCAGTGACGATCAACAATACCTGCTGTTCAACGAAACAGGGCACTACCGCGTGTGGCGGTACTGGCTGGAGGGGCCGCGCAGAGGGCAGCGCGAAGTGGTCATCGAAAACCTTCCTGGATTCCCCGACAACGTCAACAACGGGCTGAACGGCAGATTCTGGATCGGCCTCGT
>SMWE01000005.1 GCA_004357475.1 Gammaproteobacteria bacterium | reverse complement strand
CCCCGACTTCACCCTGGTCAGCATCATCGAACCGTCGAGCCACGATCCCGGAACGGCTTACCTCGCCGCGAATCGTTACAAGCTCGACGACCTTGCCCCATACCTCTTCAAGACTACGGACTACGGGGCCAACTGGACGCTGATCGTCGATGGAATAGACGCGGACGACTTTACCCGGGTCATCCGTGAGGATCCGACGCGGCCGGGGCTGCTTTATGCGGGAACGGAAACCGGGCTGTACGTTTCGTTCAACGACGGTGGGTCGTGGCGTAGGTGGCAGGCGAATTTTCCAGTGGTGCCGGTCCGCGACATGGTGGTAAAAGACGATGATCTTGTCATTGCCACGCACGGTCGCTCCTTCTGGATCTTCGACGACCTGGCTGTGCTCCGCCAAGCCGATTCGGGGGTTCTCGCGGCCTCAGTTCATCTATTCCAGCCCGAAGATGCCGTCCGATTCCGAGAAGGAATAGTTGGCAGTCCCCTTCGCGGGCAGAGCCCAGCGGGCGCGTCGGGGGAGAATCCGCCGGCCGGCGCTGCCATCTGGTATTACCTCAGAGACCCCGGTAAAACGGTGACCCTGACCTTCCGGGACGAGAGCGGGACCGAGGTCGCGACGTTCAGCAGTCGAGCAGACCCCGACCGAGTGGGCACGCCCCGGAACCCGCCACCGGACCCGATCGCGGCCGACGCCGGGCTGAATCGCTTCGTGTGGGACCTTCGATACCCGGGCCCACTCCAGATCCCCGGTGCGATCTACCGGCGCTACGACCCCACCGGGCCGATCGCAGCGCCCGGCCGGTATGAAGTCGAGCTGCGGACCGAGGGATTCAGGTCGAGTCAATCATTCGAGCTTCTCCCAGACCCGAGGTTGGACACGACTCAGGAGGAGTTCGACGAACTGAACCGTTTCCTCCTTGCCATACGCGACGAGATCACGAGCACCCACGAAACCGTTTTTCGCATCCGCGGCCTACGGGATCAGCTCGAGGTCCAGATCAGCAGCGATCTTCTTGGCGAGGACACTAGGCGCGACGCAGAACTCGTCGCGCGCGAGTTTCTCATCATCGAAGAGAAGCTGATCCAGTTTCGAGCTAAGGCGACGCAGGACCTCATCAACTACCCGGTGCGCTTAAACGACAAGCTCTCGACACTATTCACGTTGGTGGAGATGTCCGATTCGCCTCCGGCAGCTCAGGACTACGAGCTCTTCGACGAACTAAAGGTGCGGATTCAAGAGGTAGTCGTGGAACTCGACGACCTCGTCGAGACCACGGACTGGACACGACTTAGAATGGAAGTGAACTGAGCCGTTTACACTCACGTCGTCGCTCCGGAGGTGGGCAAATAACGGCACTCAGAGCCCAAAACTCTGTTTCAAGGCCCTGACAACCCATGGTCAACGTCAGATCACGATCGAAGCATCCAGATTCTGGATTGACCGGTAGATGTTGTAGGCCGTCAGCATGGACGTTTTCGGGTTATCGGGCGATGGAAGGCCTTGCGTTTCGACCAGAAAGCGACCGGGCCGACCCTTTGAGGTTGAACAGTAGGTGTTGGATCGACCGGTTGAAACCGCACCCTAAAGCGGTCATCCAGGTTTTGTCAGTGAGTGGTCTGTAGATATCGAAACTCACACCGGGTAGATTATTGCCCTGCTTTTGGCCGTTTTCTGACGGTCTGCTACCCATGGTGCTACCCAAAACGAGGGCAAGTAATTGATTTTTCTAATTTTTCTATGTAATTCAATTAATTACGTAGATAATATTTCCTAAAAGAGCTGCCAGCATGGAAGTTTACCTGGTCGGTGGTGCGGTTCGGGACGAACAGCTTGGATTGCCTGTCAAAGAGCGGGACTGGTGCGTTGTGGGCGCGACACCGGACGATCTTAAGAGTCTCGGTTACCGACCGGTTGGCAACGACTTCCCGGTGTTTCTGCATCCCGAGAGCGGCGAAGAATATGCGCTGGCGCGCACGGAAAGAAAAACCGGCACCGGTTATCACGGCTTCACCTTTCACACCTCACCCGATGTCACCATTGAAGAGGATCTGGCTCGCAGGGACCTGACAATCAATGCAATGGCAATGGATCCTGGCGGGAATCTGATTGACCCGTGCAACGGCATGGCCGATATCGAATCAAAAACATTGCGACACGTCTCTGCAGCGTTTGCGGAAGATCCGGTGCGCATCCTGCGCGCCGCCAGGTTCGCCGCGCGCTTGTGCGGTCTGGGGTTCCGCGTTGCCGGCGAAACCATGCAATTGATGAAGCGGATGGTCGTCAGTGGAGAAGCCGATGCGCTGGTGCCGGAACGCGTCTGGAAAGAAACGGAGGCGGCCCTGGCCGGAGCCGATCCGCAGGTTTTTGTGAAAATCCTGCGCGAGTGCGCTGCGCTGGCGGTAGTTTTTCCGGAAATCGATGCTTTGTTCGGCATTCCGCAGCCTGAAAAATGGCACCCCGAGATCGATTGCGGAATCCACTCGCTTATGGCCCTTGAGCAGGCTGCCGCGTTATCGAAAGACGCCGAGGTTCGATTTGCCGCACTCGTTCATGACCTGGGAAAAGCGACTACGGCAAAAACGATTTTGCCCAAACATACCGGACATGAGCGTCGCAGCGTCAAGCTTGTAAAATCCTTATCGAAGCGCCTGCGGGTTCCCACCGCTTTCCGCGAGTTGGCTTGCCTGGTCGCCGAATTCCACACGCACGTCCATCGCGCGTTCGAGCTGCGCTCGTCCACCGTGCTCAAGGTCCTGAATCGCATCGATGCCTTCAGGCGGCCACCGCGATTCGAGAAATTCCTGCTGGCCTGCGAGGCTGACGCTCGCGGCAGAACCGGTTTCGAAGACCGGCCGTACCCCCAGGCAGAGTATTTGCGGGCAGCATGGAAAGCTGCCAGCGAAGTCGACATCAGCGATTTGACGAGCAATCAGTTAAATGGCAAAGAGATTGGCAAGGAAATTAAAAGGCGTCGGCAGCGTGCGATTGCAGCTGTCAGGAAAGATCAGGAACCACCGAAGTAGTACAGGTAGATCGTTAGCGCCGTCGTATTGCCAAAGTTTTCTGAATCGTCGAGGGAAAGACGAAACTCGATATCAGTGCGATCGGTCATCGGTGTCAGGAAACCGATGGTATAGGAATCGACCTTGCTCTGATCGACTGCTGTCTGCCAGCTGCCGACTGACACATCTAGGCTGCGCAAGCCGAATCTGAATTCCAGTCCGGCGTTGATGCGGTAGTCGATCAGGCTGTTGATGAGGCTGAGCCGCGATGCAGACAGGAATCGAAGGCTGTCAATTTCAGGCTGGATGCGAATATTTCGGGAGTAGCCGTAATGCATGCCGCTCAATCGGAAAGTGATTCGATCAGTGAGCTGGATCCGGTTCGTCATTCCCCAGCCATCTGCGTGAAATTCCACCTTGCGCCTGTCCCGCAGGAGAATGGACCCGAAGATAAAGTCGAAATTTCGTCGTTCGTAGTCTGCGGAAAATGACGCGGTATCATCCCGGTAGTAGAGCGAAGCACGCACATCTTCGGAATCGAGAATGCTGGAGTCGCCCCAGTATGCGCCGCTCAAGCGTATGCCTACGGGATTAAAGTAGTGATCGATGCCGACATCGGCAAACGTCGTTGAGAATCGGCCGACCTGGGCATCGGTCTCGGTTGAGCCAATCGTTGCAGACAGCCAGGTGTTCTCGCGTATGCTGAAGTCACCAAAGGCAGTGAAGGCACGCCCGTTTTCGGAGTCAGCCGCGGCGCCGATGCCGAGAATGTAGCCACCAGCAATTACGCTGCCATTGCAGGCAAGGCACAACAGAACCGAACAACATAATCGCCTAATAAAGAACATATAGAATCACGCCCGTAAGGACCAGCCGGTATATCGCAAACGGCAGCAGTCCCAGGGCACTGACGAAATGCATGAACAAGTCAATGCTCAGGTACGCGACGATACCTGAAATCAATGCCGCCGCAGCCAGATTATCCCACGCGACCTGCACATCGCCCGTGATCAGCATCACTACTTCGTAAATTGTTGCGAGCAGGATCACCGGCGCCGAAAGCACGAATGAGAACCGGGCCGCATCCTGCCTGCGGAATCCAAGCAGGCGGCCGGCGGTAATCGTAATCCCGGAGCGTGAGGTACCGGGCACCAGTGCCAGTGCCTGCGCCATGCCAATGACAACAGCGTCCCGGACGCCGATTGATGACAAATCGCGATCCCGTGGCGCAAAGCGGTCGGCGAGCGCCATCAGCAGACCATACGCAGCGAGCGTCGCAACGACAATCAGCGGACTGCGCAGGTTCGCGGCAATCCAGCTCGCGAGCAGCAAACCGGTGACGGCCGCCGGGATTGTCCCAATACCGACAGACCACGCCATCCTGGCTTGTAGCGTCCCCGGGCGTCCCCCGATGATGTCGCCGGCACCGTGAAACAAGCCTGTAATATCGTTGCGGAAAAAAACGCAAACTGCACCAAGCGAACCGGTATGAACGGCGATATCAAAGGCCAGCCCCTGATCCGCCCAGCCGAATAATGCCGGTACCAGGATGAGGTGCCCGGAACTCGATACAGGCAGGAATTCCGTCAACCCCTGCACGACGGCCAGTACGATGATTTGCAACCACGTCATTCTTAGTTCCTTTTTATTGCGGTCACAGCTTGTGCGTCCTGTCAGAATCGCGAAATGCCAGAGGCGGTGCAATGTCGCCACGGCTTAATCCGATGCACTTGAAGTTTTCGCCCATTTCGCCGGGCAGAGTAAGTAATTTGGTCTGTCGGGACAATTCGAGTTGTTCTGCGACTGCTAGGGATGTGAAATCAGCCAGTTCCTCCTGCAGTCCGCCGTTCATCAGGAAATGGGCTTGCGAAACGTATCCGGCGATTTCCGCACCACTGTCAACAGCAGCATCGGCAAGCGCCGAAAAATCCACCCAGGCGGTCAGGTCCTGAATGCCAGGGAGTATTAACGGATTGCTGTGCGCGTGGTGCCGAAAGTGACATCTTATCCAGCCTTCACTCCGATCCGGTGCGTAGTATTCCCGGCATGTCACGCCGAAGTCGAATAGGAATATGAGGCCCTCGCGCAGGCAATTGACCAGCTGGCTAATCCATGGCGTAAGCGCCAGGCAGATCTCCGATTGATAGTTGCCGGGAAACTGCCTGCCGATTTTTTTTTCTATGCCATCGACGGCTTTGCCCAGTAAATCGGGGGCGTCATCCTGATGCCACTGAAACTCGCCATTTTCCACGGCAACCCTGATTTGTTTCAGCAGGCTGCCGTCCTTTGTAAATCGCTCCACCGGAAGCGCGTCTGCAACTTCGTTCGCAACGATGACACCTGAGAAATCGACTGGGAAGTCCGGCAACCACTCGACCCGTGCTGCCAGGTCCGGTACCTCGGTACTCAAATATTCGGACTGCCGCTGCCTGAGGTCCGCTGAAACCTCGAGAATGTAATAGCGATCCGGAAGTGCATTCAGCGTCGAAAGCTTCCTGAGTATGGTCGCCGCAAGCACACCGCTGCCGGCGCCCAGTTCAAATATCTGCCCGTCGTCAACCTGTTCCAATATGGCTGCGGCTTGTCTTGCCAGCACCTTGCCGAACAGCGGCGAGATTTCCGGTGCCGTGATGAAATCCCCGTCGCGACCAAATTTGGTCGTGCCCGACACGTAGTAGCCCAGGCCCGGCGCGTAAAGCGCATGCTGCATAAACTCGGCGAAACTGATACTGCCGCCCTGCTCTTTAATGCGCTGACAGATATATTCAGCAACGCGGCGGCTGTGAGCGGCGCTTTGCTCGTCAGGTGCAGGCAGATCGAATCCTGTGTGGCGCTCTGGTTGCATTGATTTCATATGTCTCTAACAATGGAGACAATGTATGTCGGCTGACCACTAAATACCATTTAATAATATGCCGCAGGCAAACCCTGAATCGTTGCATGGCAAATGCGCGCTCATCACCGGCGCCTCGAGGCGTATCGGTGCAGCGATCGCGGAATTGCTGCACCACCACGGGGCAAACGTGGCAATTCACTATCGCGGTTCAGAGGCGCATGCCGCTAAATTGTCTGCCAGGCTCAACCAGCATCGCACTGGCTCTGCCCGCATTTTCAAAAGCGACCTTGCCGCCGATGGTGAACCGGCGTCGCTGATCGACGCCGTCCTTGACTGGTCAGGCCAGCTCGACATCCTGATCAACAATGCATCGTCTTTTTATGCAACACCACTCGGCACAATAACGGAAGATCAGTGGACAGAACTTGTTGGCAGCAACCTCAAAGCACCGCTCTTTCTTTCACAGGCAGCAATACCCCATCTCAAGGCCAGCCGCGGCGTCATCGTCAATATCACCGATATACATGCGAACAGGCCGCTTCGGGATCACACGGTTTATTGCGTGGCGAAAGCGGGGCTGGCGATGCTTACCAGGTCCCTGGCCAGGGACCTGGCGCCTGAAATCCGTGTCAATGGGGTGGCGCCAGGCGCCATCGCATGGCCGGAAAATGATATGACCGACGCAATTAAAGAACATATCCTCGGGCAGATTCCACTCGGACGTAGCGGAAATCCTGCAGACATTGCAGGCTGCGTGCTATTCCTGGTGCGCGATGCAACCTATTCGACAGGCCAGATCATCACCATCGATGGTGGCCGCTCACTGGGCTGGGGGTAATAGGGGGACAGTGACCTTAATTCGCCATGCGATTACTTGGTAATCAGCGTCTGTCTCGAATTAAGGTCACTGTCCCCCTAATTACCCTTTACAAAACAAGGTCGACGGCCGTTAACGGATGACTGGCAATATCGAATGCCCGCCAGTGAGCGCTGATCAATTTGCCCGTCACCGGGTGACGATAGTGCGGCGCAATTTCGGCCAGTGGCCTAAGCACAAAGCTGTAGCGCAATACATCTTCCCGGGGCAGCAGAACTGGCGGCTCGTTCAGGACCAGCTGATCGTACAACAACAGATCGATGTCCAGAGTTCGCGATATTAAATTTTCGGACCGGCGCCGACGCCCCGCCAGCTCGTGGATAAGTTCGAGTTGCGTGCACAAATCATGTGGCGCCAACGCTGTTTCTATACAGGCAACCGCATTCAGGAAATCGGCACCGTTGAAGCCTAAGGCCTCGCTGCGATAGACCACTGATATTTTTTGCAGGGAAAAACGGTTGCGGAATTCCCGGGACGCCAGGTGCAGATTTTTCCCGGCATCGAGATTGCTGCCGAGACCGAGATAGGCTATGGGCATTACGCTTTTGCCCGGTAAATCAGAACACCGACATCCTTCGCACCGCGAATTGCACCGGGCTTGCTAACGCGGACCCGGATCCAGGGAATCCCGAACTCGTGCAGAACAAGCCCGGCGATTTTTTCGGCCATTGTCTCGACGAGCCGGAACTCCGAATCAGCCACAAACTGCTGCACTCGTTTTGCAACCACTTTGTAGTTCAGCGCGTCATCTATGCTGTCTGCTGCCGCTGCACGTCGTATGTCGGCGCCCATATCGAGATCGATGCTGACCGTCTGACGGATTTTTCGTTCCCAGTCCCCGATGCCGATGATCGTCTCGACTTTGAGTTCGCGAAGAAAAGTAGTGTCGCCTGCCTGTTGCGTATCCATGTTCAAACTTATTCGCTTTGCGGCGGCGTGAGTGAGTCGAGTGACCAGCGAGCCCTCGCCTGAATGGTAGCGGGTTTTTGCGCGTCAGCGATCCGCATCGCTCCGGCAACGGCGATCATCGCGCCATTATCGGTGCAATACTCAACGCGCGGGTAGAAGACACTGCCCTCGAACTGCGCGGCCAGTTCTTGCCGCAGCAGCGTATTTGCGCCAACTCCGCCAGCCACGACAATGCGCTCCGCCCGCTCGTATTTAGCAGCCTTGAGCGTGCGTCCGACAAGCGTGTCCACCGCCGCGCGTTGAAAGGATGCGGCAATATCCGCCCGCATGGCATCAAGATTCCCCTGCGCTTCGGCTTCGCGAACCTGCAACATCACCGCAGTCTTAAGGCCACTGAAACTGAAATCGAAACCGTCCCGGTGCAGCATTGGCCGCGGCAGCTTGCAGGCCTCATCGTTGCCTTTCGCCGCCAGCGCCGCCAATGCGGGTCCGCCGGGATAGGCAAGGCCGAGCAGCTTCGCGGTCTTGTCGAATGCCTCGCCCACAGCATCGTCGAGCGTACTGCCAAGCACCCGGTAATCGCCAAGCGCGTTCACCCAGACAAGCAGGGTATGCCCGCCCGACACAAGCAACGCAAGGAAGGGAAATGCCGGCGCATCGTCCTCGAGCATCGGTGACAGCAGGTGCCCCTCCATGTGATGTATCGGAATAACCGGACAATTCCAGGCAAGCCCGAGTCCGCAGGCCAGGCCGCCACCGACCATCAGCGCGCCAACCAGTCCGGGGCCGGCCGTGTAGGCAATTGCGTCCGCTCGTTCGACGCCAGCCTGGTCAAGAACCCCCTGAATGAGCGGCAGCAACGCCCGGATATGGTCCCGGGATGCGATCTCCGGCACCACCCCGCCGTATACCGCATGCAGATCAACCTGGCTATGCAGGGCCTGCCCGATAAGGCCCCGTTCGGTATCGAAAAGCGCCACCCCGGTCTCATCGCAACTCGTTTCCAGTCCCAGTACCAGCATAGGCGGCGCATCATACCGCAGGGGCTATGCTTTACCGTCAAAAATAGCGGTTTTTGCTTTGCAAAATCCGCTTTCTGCCGATATCATGTGCAGTTCAGTCCCGGCCTTGTGCCGGGTTTCTTTGTATCTGAACCAAAGACAATAATTCGTATGCCGAGTGTCCGCATTAAGGAAAATGAGTATTTTGACGCTGCCCTGCGCCGGTTCAAGCGCGCCTGTGAAAAGGCGGGTGTCCTGACTGAACTTCGCCGTCGCGAGTTCTACGAGAAGCCAACCCAGGAACGCAAGCGCAAGAAAGCCGCAGCGGTCAAGCGCCATCTGAAGCGCATTTCCCGGGAAGTATCCCGGCGCAAACGCCTTTACTGAGCCCGGGCACCGACCCGCCCGTCCATGACACTCAAGGGCCAGATCCACGACGACATGAAAACCGCCATGAAGGCCGGCGACAAAGACCGGCTCAAGGTAGTGCGCCTCATGCTTGCCGCAATCCAACAGATCGAAGTCGACCAACGGACAGAGCTTAATGATACTGCCGTCCTCGGCGTACTTAACAAGATGGTCAAGCAACGCCGCGACTCTATCAGCCAGTTTCGGAACGGCGGCCGGGATGACCTCGCAGACATCGAACTCGGCGAGATCGGCATTATCGAAAATTACCTGCCCGAGCAGATGTCCGATGATGAACTGGACACGATGATCGGCAAGGCAATTTCCGAAACCGGCGCAGAAAGCATCCGCGACATGGGCAAGGTTATGGGCGCAGTAAAAGCAAAAGCCGGGGGCCGCGCCGACATGGCTGCGGTCGGAGCGAAGGTAAAGTCGATCCTTGGCCAGGATTAGTTGCCGCTGGCAACTGGCATCGGCCGGCCGTTTGGCTATGCTTAGGGGGTTCGGAGTCCCGCTGGTCAGGACGACAGCAAAACATGATCCTCGGGCTGACCCCCGAAAGCCCGGATATCCGTTAAACATATTATGAGCAACCTACCTTGTACTCGCGGGTCGCTTGAATCCGAGTAGTGGCATGAGCGGACTAATTCCACAACACTTCATTGACGATCTGATCACCAGAGCCGATATCGTCGAGGTGCTCGGCCGCCGCATACCGCTCAAGAAAGCTGGTCGTGAATTCAAAGCCTGTTGCCCGTTTCACGACGAGAAAACCCCGTCATTCACCGTTAGCCCGGCGAAGGGCTTCTACCACTGTTTCGGCTGTGGCGAGCACGGCACCGCACTCGGCTTTCTGATGAAATACGACCACATGGATTTCGTCGAGGCGGTCGAGAGCCTGGCCGGGATGATGGGCATCGAGGTGCCGCGCGAGGACAGTCAGCGGCCGGCACGTCGCTACGACGAACTGTTCGAGTTGATGCAGAAAGTGGAGAAGCATTACCAGCAGGAGTTACGCCAGCATCAGCCTGCTACCGACTATCTGAAGGCGAGAGGCATCGATGTCGCCACGGCGAAGCGCTTCGGCATCGGTTACGCCCCATCCGGCTGGAGCCATCTGCTCGATAAATTCGGCACGTCCAGGGAGGCGAGCGATCGGCTGCTGGCAGTTGGACTGATTATTCGCAAAGACAACGGCAAGCACTACGATCGCTTTCGCGGGCGCATCATGTTTCCTATCCGGGATTCCCGCGGCCGTTGCATCGGTTTCGGTGGGCGGGTCATGGGTCAGGAAGAGCCCAAGTACCTGAACTCTCCTGAAACCGTGCTGTTTCATAAAGGCCGTGAGCTTTACGGACTGTACGAGGCACGCCAGGCAATCAGAAACATTGAGCGACTGGTCGTTGTCGAGGGATACATGGATGTCATCGGACTGGCCAGGCACGGTATCGACTTCGCGGCTGCGACCCTGGGTACCGCAACCACTGATGAGCATCTCAATCGCCTGTTCCGACTCTCGGACGAAGTGCATTTCTGCTTCGATGGCGATCGCGCTGGCCGTGCAGCGGCCTGGCGCGCGCTGGAAACAGCCTTGCCGCAGATTCGCGAGGGGCGCCAGATCCGGTTTGTGTTCCTGCCGGAAGGCCAGGATCCTGATTCCTACGTGCAAAACGACGGCGCTGATGGATTCGAAAAGGCCATGGATCAATCGCTGGCGCTGTCTGATTATCTCGTGGAGGAACTTGCCAGCCAGGTCGACATGAAATCGCTCGATGGCAGGGCCCGCCTTGCGGAGCTGGCCAGGCCACTAGTCAACAGGATTCCCCCGGGCGTGTACAAAGCGTTGCTGATCGAGCGACTGGCCGAATCGGTAGGCCTGGCAGCCCCCAAACTGGAGGCGATCCTGGCAAAAGACCCTTCAAAACCAACGCTGGGCGCACGGCAGGAGGGTCTCAGCGGATTGAGACAAAAGTCGAGGCCATCTGCCGGAAAACCCTCTATAGTGCGGCACGCCATCACGCTGTTGCTGAATCATCCCGACGCCGCGGACAAGCTCGACATCGAGCAACTGGCCGGCGTCACCAGGCCCGGTATTGAATTGCTACGCGACCTTATTGAAACTGTGCAATCCGAACCCACCATGACTACTGCCAGGCTCCTCGAGCGCTGGCGAATGCATGAGGAAGGCCGCCACCTGGGCAAACTGGCTGCGGTGGAGCTGCCAGTATCCGAAGATTTCGATGCCACCGCCGAACTCGAACAGTGCATCGCCCAGCTCAAGTTGGCGGGAAAACGGGAGCGCGTCAATTTTCTTATTGAAAAAGAAAGACTTAGAGTGCTCTCAGACGCCGAGCGCAACGAACTGCGGGAGCTCGGACAGGGATCCGCCATCGGCGGATAAATAGTGAATGTATGCGGTCAGATAAGTATAATCGGTCGTTTGCATTTTTTAGGTGGAGGATGGTTCGTCTTGGCACAGAAACGCGCAGTAATTAGCAGTAGCAAACCAGCTCAACAGTTGAAAGCAATCATTGCCCGAGGCAAGGAGCAAGGCTACCTGACTTACGCGGATCTGAATGATCATCTGCCTAACGATATTGTCGACCCCGAGCAGATCGAAGATATCGTCAACATGATTAACGACATGGGTATCGCCGTGCATGAAAAAGCACCGGATCCCGAGTCGTTGATCTTGTCCGAGACGGCAGTCTCTAACGATGACGACGATGCCGCTGAAGAGGCCGAGGCGGCGCTTGCGAGCGTCGATGCCGAATTCGGTCGCACGACGGATCCTGTTCGCATGTACATGCGGGAAATGGGCACGGTCGAGTTGTTGACCCGGCAGGGCGAAATTGAAATCGCGAAACGTATTGAAGACGGCCTCAACCAGGTCAAGTACCACATGGCCCACTTTCCGCCGACCATCGAGAAACTGCTCGAGGTATATGAGGCGGTGGCTGCGGGTGAAACCCGCATGCAGGATTTTCTGGTCGCCTTCATCGACCCCAACGCACCGGACGAAATTAAATCGCCGGTAACCAAGTCGGATAATCAGAATAACGACGATGAGGAGGAAGTCATCGACACCGGACCTGATCCCGATGAAGTTGCCGCACGTCTCAAGGTTATCAAGCGCCTGTACAAGCGGTCGCTGACAGCACTGGAAAAATGGGGCACCAAAGAGAAGAAAACGATTAAGGTTCAGGCAGAACTGGCTGACCAGCTCATGGAACTGAAGCTTGCTCCTAAGCTGACGGACGTACTGGTCAGAGGCCTGCGCGGTTCGGTCTCCGTTATCCGTACGCAGGAACGCCAGGTAATGCAGATCTGTGTCCGCGATGCCGGCATGCCGAGGAAGGACTTTCTCGCCAGCTTTCCGAAAAGCGAAACGGATCTCAGCTGGATCGAGAAGCACATCCGTGCGAAACGAAAGCATTCCTCGACACTGGCGAAACTCAAAGTTGATGTTTTTCGCGCCCAGCGCAAGCTGGTAGCCGTCGAGACGCTGGCAAGCCTCAAGATCGCGGAGATCAAAGAGATCAACCGGCATATGTCGATCGGCGAGGCGAAAGCCCGGCGCGCAAAGAAAGAAATGGTTGAGGCCAACCTGCGGCTGGTTATATCAATCGCCAAGAAATATACCAACCGTGGATTGCAATTTCTCGACCTGATTCAGGAAGGCAATATCGGCCTGATGAAAGCGGTCGACAAGTTCGAGTATCGTCGGGGTTACAAGTTTTCAACCTACGCCACGTGGTGGATTCGCCAGGCGATTACCCGTTCGATTGCCGACCAGGCGCGCACTATCCGAATCCCGGTTCACATGATCGAGACGATCAATAAATTGAACCGCATCTCGCGGCAGATGTTGCAGGAGATGGGGCGCGAGCCGCTGCCGGACGAACTTGCGGAACGCATGGAAATGCCTGAAGACAAGGTCCGTAAGGTCCTCAAGATCGCCAAAGAGCCAATCTCGATGGAAACCCCGATCGGCGATGACGAAGACTCGCATCTTGGGGACTTCATCGAAGACCAGACGGTCCACTCGCCGGTCGATTCGGCATCCTCTGAGGGCCTGAAGGAAACGACGCACTCTGTGCTGGCCGGCCTGACACCGCGCGAAGCCAAGGTGCTCAGAATGCGCTTCGGTATCGACATGAATACCGATCACACGCTGGAGGAAGTCGGTAAGCAGTTCGATGTCACGCGCGAACGAATTCGTCAGATCGAGGCCAAGGCACTGCGTAAGCTGCGGCACCCGACGCGCTCGGACCAGCTGCGTAGTTTCCTAGTCGAGGACTGACAGGGGATTGGCTGTAGGAGCCCGGTCCACCGGGCGAAAAACATTGAAAGCCATGTTTTGCAACATGGCTTTCAATGTTTGCAAAGCATCAATCGACCGCTCCCAATGAAAGTACATCGCCCGCTGGGCCCGGCTGCTACGAATCCTTACCACAATTTTATTTGTGAGCACCCGACCACGTTAGACAATTTGCAACGCTTTTCTTCTTTGTGTATGAAAATCCTGCTGTTGTACAAACTCCAGGAACTCGTCCCACGGCAGCGGATGAGAGTAGAAGTAGCCCTGCACAAAATTGCAGCCATTTTCAATCAGAAAAGCGGCCTGCTCGTGCGACTCAACGCCCTCCGCAATCGCCATCTTGCCGAGTTCGTGCCCGATCCTGATGATGGTCCGGCAGATGTTCTCTGACGTGCCACCTGATCCGATCATGTCGATGAATGATTTATCAATCTTGATAAGATCGAACGGCATCTGCTGCAGCTAGCTCAACGACGAGTAGCAGGTTCCGAAATCATCAATCGCCACCTGAACGCCTCTTTCACGGAGGACATTCAGGATATTAACTGCGGAGTCCCTGTTTTGCGCCACTGTCGTTTCGGTGATTTCCAGTTGCATATATCCCGGATGAATATCGTGGCGACGCAACGCGCTGAGCACATCGCCTGGGAAATTGCCGCCCCTGAGTTCCCTTGCAGAGACGTTTATCGACATCGAGCCTGGATGCAGACGCATGTTCAGTAACGTCCTGAGATCGGCGCAGGTCCGATCGATGGGCCAGCGGCCCATACTCAATGCTGATTGAGCCAATGTCACCGATCGCCCTGGTAATCCTGGCGCGGTCAACAAAATTGCCGTATGCGGGGATGGCAACGGCCGCCAGGAGGGAGACAATAATCATCGCAAGCATCAGGTCGAGTAGTCCCATTCCGTAGTATTTTGGGGCGCACAAGTTCGTCAGAGGTGTTCCCAACAACCCGGACAGTCCTGTCCAGGGCAGCGTGCGTCTCAAGGTCGCGTTCATAAGTTATTGAAAAATAAGAATCGTTGACAACGATCACGGCCATATTCGGTACTGGGTATGGTTGAGGTGCCTATGAAAAAGGTGACCGATTTGAGGGACCGGAAATCCTGCTGAAATATTTTCGATTCCGGATTAGAATGCCGCTCCCTATTATGGGCCTGTAGCTCAGCTGGTTAGAGCAGGGGACTCATCAAGGAAAACGGTGCGTTTGCGTCGAAAGGCGCAAAGTGAACGGGATGAATTCAGGGAAACCTTAACAGCTCGGCTGATGGCAACCCTGAGCCAAGCCGGAGGTACACCTCCGGAAGGTGCAGAGACTACCTGAGAACTGAAGTGTTCTTAATAACAGGCTAGAGCGTCCCGCCCCTAACAATCCGGTTGAGGGTGATGAGATAGTCCGCTCCATTCAGAAATGATTGGGACCAGTGAATCCCTTGGTCGTAGGTTCAAGTCCTACCGGGCCCACCAAATCCGCCCGCGGTGCCGGCTAAACGCCGGCGGCGCGGCGCGGATTTATCTTAAGTGCGGCAGTCGAGCAGCAGGACAACATGAGCAACGTAAAAATTATCTATACAGAGACAGATGAGGCCCCCGCGCTGGCCACCTGCTCGCTTTTGCCGATCATCAAGGCTTTCACGCGGGCCGCCGGGGTAGCGGTAGAAACCAGGGACATTTCACTGGCCGGGCGAATCATTGCCAGTTTCCCGGACAGGCTGACTGACGAACAGAAACAAAGCGACGCGCTCGCCGAATTGGGTGAACTCGCGCAGACACCCAGCGCGAACATCATCAAGCTGCCGAATATCAGCGCATCGATCCCGCAGCTCACTACCGCCATCAATGAACTCCAGTCGCAGGGCTACGACCTGCCGGAGTATCCGCAAGAGCCGGCAAACGATGCTGCGAAAGAGATCAGGGCTCGCTATGCGAAAGTGCTTGGCAGCGCGGTGAATCCTGTCCTGCGTGAAGGCAATTCCGATCGCAGAGTAGCGGCACCGGTGAAGGCATACGCGAAAAGGAATCCGCATTCCATGGGCGAATGGAGCTCCGGGTCGAAGACCGAAGTCACACACATGAACGCTGGTGATTTTTACGCGAGCGAACGCTCGACGATCATTAAGGAAGCCGGCGATGTCACAATCGAACTGATCGCTGACGACGGTCAGGTCACAGTCCTGAAAGAAAAAATCCCTGTCCAGGCTGACGAACTCATCGATGCAGCGGTCATGAATTGCCATACGCTGCGCGAATTCTTCAATCAGGAAATCGAAGCCGCCCGGAAAGACAATGTGCTGCTTTCACTGCATCTCAAAGCCACGATGATGAAAGTTTCCGATCCGATCATGTTCGGACACGCAGTCACCGTGTACTACCGTGACCTGTTCGAAAAGCATGCCGCTTTGTTTGACCAACTGGGTGTAGAGCCAAACAACGGGATCGCCGATGTCTATGCCAGGATCGCCACACTTCCGGACACGCAGAGAGCGGAAATCGAGGCCGACATCCAGGCTGTTTACGAGTCCCGCCCTGCCCTCGCGATGGTTGATTCTGACAAGGGCATTACAAATCTGCATGTGCCAAGTAACGTGATCGTCGACGCGTCGATGCCTGCGGCAATCCGATCCTCGGGGAAGATGTGGGGGCCGGATGGGCAGCTGCATGACACCCGCGCAATGATTCCCGACCGCAGCTATGCCGGCATCTACCAGGAAGTAATTTCTTTTTGCAAGGAACATGGCGCCTTTGATGTGCAAACCATGGGCAATGTGGCCAACGTCGGCCTGATGGCTCAAAAAGCAGAAGAATACGGTTCTCACGACAAGACATTTGAAATCAAGACAACCGGTACAGTTCGCGTCGTTGACCTATCCGGTAATGTACTTCTTGAGCACGATGTAGAGGCTGGCGACATCTGGCGCATGTGCCAGACCAAAGACCTGCCGATTCAGGACTGGGTCAAGCTCGCTGTCAATCGCGCCAGGGCGACGGGTCTGGCGACTTTTTTCTGGCTGGATCCACAACGCGCACACGATGCCTGCCTGACCGGACTGGTCAATCGTTATTTGCAGGATCACGACACGGACGGTCTCGACATTCAGATCATGTCGCCGGTCGAGGCAATGCGCGCGACACTCGAGCGCGTCAAGGATGGCGAAGATACGATTTCGGTCACCGGCAACGTGCTGCGCGATTACCTGACTGACCTGTTTCCAATCCTCGAACTGGGCACCAGCGCGAAGATGCTGTCCATCGTGCCGCTCCTGGCTGGAGGCGGGCTGTACGAAACCGGTGCAGGCGGTTCCGCACCAAAGCATGTCCAGCAATTTGTCGCCGAAGGACACCTGCGCTGGGATTCGTTAGGCGAATTTCTGGCGCTTGCGGTTTCAATCGAAGACCTGTCAGAGAAGACGGGGAACGAAAAAGCCCGTGTGCTGGCGGAGGCGCTCGATCACGCCAACGCCAAATTCCTGAACAATAACAAGTCGCCCTCGCGCAAGGTTAACGAACTGGATACCCGGGGCAGTCATTATTACTTCGCCATGTACTGGGCACAAGCGCTTGCCGAGCAGTCAAATGACGCCGGACTGAGCACCCAATTCGCGCCGATTGCGACGCAGCTTGCGGACAGTGAGGCAGAAATTGTCGATGAACTCAACGCAGCCCAGGGTAGCGCAGTCGATCTCGGTGGCTACTATCACCCCGATCCCGAATTGACAGCAAATGCAATGCGGCCGAGCGCCACCTTGAATGCTCTACTGGACTCCATCAATAAACAGTAGTCAATGTGTAGTGGCGCACACCCGACCGTACAGAACTTGTCAGGCTTCATCGGGCCTGACTGGCGGGTCGCGGCCTGGAGGGCCGGCCAGTTGATAGGCTTTCAACCGGCTGAGAGTGCAACCCAAAGCAGACATTCCTGGCCCGCTACCGATCTGCCATCCAGCTACTATACTTAGGTCACTTACAGCACTTACAATGCCAAAACCGCCTAAAGGGTGGGAGTTCTTGTAGCAATACTGGGTTTCTTTATGTGGATTGCGTGGAGAACGATGGTGAGTTAGTGGTTTTCTATGAGAGCAGGTCATGCAATGCCCAAGATGCAATCTGACTTTGCAAAGCGACATGGAGGGATACGGATTTATTGACCTTGATGTCTGCCCGAGATGTGAAGGTTGTTGGTTCGATAAGGCGGAAGTCGATCGCCTGGACAAGAGCGTGTGGGCGAATGCAGGAGAGATTGAGTTTCGCAGGATGGGCGGTGATCTGGAGTGCCTTGCTTGTCCGAAGTGCCGCGTGGGTATGGTGCCACTGTCGCCGATTGACGCGAAGGACTTAGTCGTTGACCGTTGCCCGCTGTGCGAAGGATTCTGGCTCGATGCTGGAGAGCTGGAAAAGATGGAGGATGTTGCAGGTCTACTGGACCAGCGAGAATCGCTCGATGTTACTCACGATCAAAAACCATCGGGTTGGTCTCACCTTCGCTGGATTATTTACTACATCAAGAAATTCAAGTTGGAGCGTAACTCGCTAAGCCCATAAGGCGTAGGCGCACAGTATTACCAACGACTGCTCCAGGCTG
>SMWE01000032.1 GCA_004357475.1 Gammaproteobacteria bacterium | reverse complement strand
TGCACCTCCATACGGTTCTTGCTCATATCGAATGTCACATCGGAGGTATGCAGGTAATAGTTGGCGAAATACTCCTTGATCATGTAGCCCTTGTAACCAAGGCAGATGATGAAGTCGTTGATACCGTGGGCCGAGTAAATCTTCATGATGTGCCAGAGCACCGGCTTGCCGCCGATCTCGACCATTGGCTTTGGTTTGACGGAGGTTTCCTCGCTGATCCGCGTACCGAGACCACCCGCCAGAATGACCGCTTTCATGTCGCCCTCACGTTTACCTACAGCGGCCCGCGAAGTGCCGTGCAGCGTTAGAATACTAAAGCATTTAAAATATTATGGTAACTTTGCCCGACCCGGTCGCCGCAATCATTCGATTGGTTCACATTTGTTGCGGCTCGCCGCGTGAACAGGGGATTGGAGGGCGCGATCCGCTCTGTTTCGCGGGGTTTTTGCTGCCGGTCTGGCCCGACTTCGCTCGATGGACGGCCCTTGAGGGTAATTCGGCCGGATCGACAATAAAATTGGCCGTGTCATAGCGACCGGAACCGGGGTCGTCTACAGCAGATTTTCCATTATCTGCCGATACATGATTGCAAGGCGCGGTACGTCTGCCACTTTTACATGCTCGTTGACTTTGTGTATCGACGCATTGACCGGTCCCAGCTCCACAACCTGCGCGCCAGAGGGCGCAATAAAGCGACCGTCAGATGTGCCGCCGCCAGTAGATAGTTCCGGCGTGCTGCCTGTTTGCTTCCTGACCGCATTTTCGACCGCCTCAATCAATGCGCCGGGTTTCGTGAGAAAGGGCTCACCCGACAAATGCCAGGCCAGTTCGTAATCGATGTCAGCGCGGTCGAGAATGCGTACGACTTCTGCCTGAAGGTCCTGATGATTCCACTCCGTGGAGTATCGAAGGTTGAAACTCGCATGCAATTCCTGCGGCGTGACATTGGCTGTGCCGCCGCTGCTGTGCAAGTCCACGACCTGGAAGCTGGTCGGCGGAAAATCGTCGTTGCCGCTATCCCAAACGGTGTTGTGCAATTCAGCCAGTACCGGGGCGAAGCGGCGGATCGGGTTGTCAACCTGATCAGGATAGGCGACGTGTCCCTGCACACCTTTAATGGTCAGATCAACACTTAAGGAACCACGTCTGCCGATGCGCACGACATCGGCGAGACTCCGATGGCTCGACGGTTCGCCAATGACACACCAGTCGATGGTTTCGCCACGCTGACTCAGGGTCTCGATGACCTTCAGGGTGCCGTTGCGGGCCACGCCTTCCTCGTCACTGGTGATGAGTAGCGCCATACTGCCGCGGTGATCGGGGCTGGCAGCGACGAAACGCTCGATCGCCACGATCATCGCAGCAAGGCTGCTTTTCATATCTGCAGCACCGCGCCCGTACAGATTGCCGTTGCGGATTTCCGCTTCGAACGGGTCGGATTCCCATGCGTCTGCAGCGCCCGGCGGGACGACATCGGTATGACCTGCAAAACACAGGACCGGAGAATCGCAACCCCTGCGTGCCCACAGATTGGTCACGTCAGAAAACGGCATTGATTCGCAGTCGAATCCTGCGGCTTCGAGCCGCGCGATTAACAGCTCCTGGCAACCCGCATCATCTGGCGTCACCGACGGGCGGCGGATGAGTTCGCAAAGCAGTTCAATGGTCGGATCAGAATTCAATGGGTTGCGAAAATTCTTTCATAGTTGTCCGGTGAAAAGCCGAGCACGATAAAATCCTCGCCCTCCAGCACGGGTCGTTTGACGAGCGTCGGCTGTTCTACCATGAGTGACATCGCCCGATTCATGGTCATACCTGCCCGATCAACTTCCGGAATCTTGCGCCAGGTCACGCTGCGGGTGTTCAGAAGTTCCTGCCAGTCCGATGTCTGTGCCCAGCGGCCCAGCATCTGAACGTCGAGTCCGTCTTCGCGTAAGTCGTGAAACTTGTGCTCTTTGGCATGTTCTGTCAGCCAGTTGCGTGCCTTTCGGCACGTGTCGCAGCTCGGTATTCCGTAAATCGTCAGCACAATCAGTCCCTTATTCTAATTTGCCTGCCGGATGAGTTCATTCAATGCGGTTTTCGCCCTGGTTTTCTCATCGACCTGTTTGACGATAACGGCACAATACAACGAATGTGAGCCGTCGGCGGAAGGCAGGCTTCCGGATACGACAACGGAGCCTGCGGGCACACGCCCGTAAGTAATTTCGCCACTTTCCCGATTGTAGATCTTCGTGCTCAGGCCGATAAAAACACCCATCGATATGACGGAACCCTTCTCAACGATGACGCCTTCGACAATTTCTGAACGTGCGCCGATAAAGCAATCGTCCTCGATAATCGTCGGCCCGGCCTGCACCGGTTCGAGTACTCCGCCAATGCCGACGCCGCCCGACAAATGCACGTTCTTGCCTATTTGTGCACAGGTACCGACGGTGGTCCAGGTGTCGACAAGCGTGCCGCTGTCTACGTACGCTCCGACGTTGACGTAACTCGGCATCAGCACAACGTTTGCTGCGATGTAGGCGCCTTTTCGAACCAGCGCGTCCGGTACCACACGGACGCCGGATTGTTCGAACTGCCCCTGGTCAAAGCCGGCATACTTCAGCGCGACCTTGTCGAAATAATTCGTGTGCGATCCCGCGATGACTTTGCTGTCATTCAGGTGAAAACTCAATAGCGTCGCTTTTTTCAACCATTGATTGACGACCCAGTCACCACTCATTTTTTCAGCGACACGCACCTCCCCGCGGTCGAGGAGATCCAGCGCCTTATTCACTGCAGCGGTCAGTTCTATATCCCCACGGATTTCATTTCCCTGATTTCGTTTTTCAAAGCCGGCTTCAATCAAATCAATCAATGGCTGCATTAGTGCCCTGTCCCGCAAATAATTGCATAAATCTGCGCAGAAATTTTCGTCGGTGGCGAGGCGCGACGACGAGTGGTAGGCCCCACATGAGGAGGAGCAACGCGGCCAGCGGCAAAAAAGGCCGGCATATTTCTCAATTTATTCACGGGGCAGGGCACCTCCTCTCAAGTATTGTCATCGAGCCGTTCCACCAGGCGTTCACGTATCTGATCGCAAACTTTATCAGTCAATGGCTTGCCGTGTTCATCGACGACATAGAAAACGTCTTCGGCACGTTCGCCGATCGTCATGATCTTGGCCGTTTCAATGTTGACCTCATATTCGATAAACGTCTGTCCAACGATGCTGAGTAGCCCGGGCCGGTCGCCGGCAGCCAGATCCATAACGGTCCGTTTGTTTGCAACGTCATGGTCAAAGTTTATAACCGTTTGCGTCGAAAACATTCGAACCTGACGGGGCGCGCGACGAGTAACCTGGACGGCACGTGCATCATCGGTGGCCAGGATTCCGGTCAACGTACGCCTGATCTTGTTCAGGCGCGCATCGTCGATCACGGTCCGATGATCCAGCTCCATAAATATATAAGTGTCCAGGCTGAATTCATTCGCAATCGGGACAATGCGCGCATCGACAATCGTCAGTCCGAGTTCGTCGAGCATTGCAGTCGCGTGCGCAAACGTTCTCTTGTGGCGTGGCGTATAGAGGACGGCTTCAGCCCCGTCTCCATCAGCCTGCTTTCTGACGTCGAGTAGCCCGTATGCGGACTCGGTGTCGGAATCAGCGAGAATTTCGGTGTGCCAGGCAATTTCCTCGCTTCGGTACCGCAGGAAGTATTCCTGGGTAAATAATTTCCATACATCGTTGACGGCGTCGTCGGGCGTTCCGGCGTTATGCAGTATTTCCCGCGCGTTCGCCTGCGTTTCGCTGATCAGCTGCTCGCGGTCGATCGGGTTTTCCAGTCCACGCCGCAATGCGCGCGAAGTGAGTTCGTACAGATCGCGGAAAAGCATCGCCTTCCATGAATTCCACAGTTTCGGATTGGTGCCGCGCACATCGGCGACGGTCAGCACGTACAGATAATCCAGATGGATCTGGTCACCCACCAGTGCGGCAAAGCCGTTGATGACCTCCGGATCACCGAGGTCTTTTTTCTGGGCGGTCATAGACAGCGCAAGGTGATGCTTTACCAGCCACGCAACGGTGCGTGCATCATACTGGCTCATGCCGTGCTCGAGGCAAAACGACTCCGCGTCCACGGCGCCGAGTTCTGAATGATCGCCGCCGCGTCCCTTCGCAATATCGTGAAAGAGACCGGCAAGGTAGACGATTTCCGGCTTTTCGAACGATTGCATCAAAGGACTGCAGTGTGGATACTCATGGTCAAACCTCGAAAGCGCAAACCGGCGCAGGTTGCTGACCACAAACAAGGTGTGTTCGTCGACCGTATAGGCGTGGAACAGATCGTATTGCATGCGACCGACGATGCGGCCGAACGACGGAATGTAGAGTCCCAGGACGCCGTACAGGTTCATGCGGCGAAGTTCGTGCGTTACGCCAGCAGGCGCCCGCAGAATGCTCAGGAACAAGCGATGATTCCGCGGGTTCTGCCGGAACTCCTCGTCGATCAGATACAGATTCCTTTTGATAAGTCCTATGGTGAAGGCGCTGACGCCGCGAAGGTCATGGTGTTGCTGAAGTAAAAGAAACAACTCGAGCAATGCGGATGGGTCTTGCGAAAATACCTGGTCACTGGTTGTCTGCAGGAAGCCGTTTTTGACCTGGAATCGAGCGTTGATCGGTGTTGGCCTGGCATGCGGATCCATGAGGATTGCCTCCTCGAACAACTGCAGCAGCATTTCATTCAAGCGGCTCAAATCCATCACGGTTCGGTAGTAGCGCTGCATCAGTTGCTCGACAGCCAGCGTATATGCTGCGTCTTCATACCCGAGCATTTTTGCCAGCCTGGTCTGATGGTCGAATAGCAGGCGATCCTCGCGCCTCCCGGTCAGTACGTGCAGGCCGTAACGGACCCGCCACAGAAAAGCTTGCCCGTCCTGCAAAAGCTTAAGCTGCCCCGGCGTAAGGAACTGATGGGCGACCAGCTCAGCTAGCGAGGTAACGCCGAAATGCCGCTTGGCAACCCAACCGATCATCTGAATATCACGCAGACCGCCCGGACTTCCCTTGACGTTGGGTTCGAGCTTGTACGCGGTGTCGTCGTATCGACGATGACGTGCACGCTGCTCGGCACGTTTGGCCTCGAAGAAGCGGTCTGACGGCCATATTTCATCGGTCGAAATCGCCTGCTTCATTTGCTCGAAAAGCGTGCCGGGACCGTCGATTAGCCGCGCCTCGATCAGCGTGGTTGTGATGGTCAGGTTGTCGGCCGATTCCTGGCGGCACTGGCTGACGGTCCGGACGCTATGGCCAATTTCCAGCCCGATATCCCAGAGCGCCATGAAAAAATCCGACAATGCGGATTCTGACGCACCCGGCAAATCGTCGTCGGTGAGCACCATGATATCGATGTCGGAATAAGGGTGCAGCTCGCCGCGGCCGTATCCGCCGACGGCCACCAGCGCCGCTGTTTTGGCGAGCTGGTTCGCGTAATGGTGCCAGAGCCGGATCAGGAGACAGTCAACCAGGTCCGACCTGAGTTGCACCAGCTCGCTGACAGACGCGCCTTGCGCAAAGCGGCTGTGCATGCTTTCGGTTGCACGCCTAAGCGCCTGGCGGCAGTCACTGACCGGCCTGGACAGGTCCTTGAGCGCGGCCGCAAGGGTCGTGAGGTCATCGTCTGCTGGCCCGACTCGATGAGTGGCAGTTGAATAAGACATTGATAAATAAAATAGTTAACGCTGTTCAGTGCCGAGTGTCAGTACCTCGTAACCGTTCTCAGTGACCAGTACTGTGTGCTCCCATTGCGCCGATAAGCCGTGATCCCTGGTCACCACCGTCCAGCCGTCCGGCAACAACCTGACATGGCGTTTGCCCGCGTTGACCATCGGTTCGACCGTGAGCGTCATGCCCGGCTGCAATTCCATGCCGGTGCCGGATTTGCCGTAGTGCAAGACCTGTGGATCTTCGTGAAATACGCGACCGATACCGTGCCCACAATACTCCCGGACCACCGAAAAGCGGTTTTTTTCGACGTTTTTCTGGATAGCCTCGCCAATATCGCCCAGCCGCTTGCCCGGACCAAGCTGTTCGATCCCGAGCCACATGCTGTCATAGGCAACCTGGGCCAGCCGTTCGGCCTGGATACCCGGCTTGCCGGCGAAAAACATGCGGCTGGTGTCACCGTGAAAGCCGTCTTTGATGACCGTAACGTCAATGTTCACTGCATCTCCTGCTTTGAGCTTGCGCTGGCCTGGAATACCGTGACAAACGACATGATTGACGGAAGTGCAAATGGATTTCGGGAAACCGCGGTAGTTGAGCGGTGCCGGCACCGCTTCCTGGATCTCGGTGATGTACTGATGACAAAGCTGGTCCAGTTCATCCGTCGCCACTCCTGGCCTGACGTGCTCGCCGATCATGTCGAGTACATCGGCTGCCAGGCGTCCGGCAACGCGCATTTTGTCCTGCTCTTCAGGTGATTTTATGGTGACGTTCATGGATAGCCAATCGGCATGAACAGGGTCCAGCCGCAGTTTTCGTGAAGTTGAACCCGGACGGTGTCCCTGATCAGCGAAAACTGCGCTTCGACCCCGGTTTTTCCGCGTTGTTGATGCCAGTCGGGTATGGTATAAAGCGCGCGCCCCAGAGGCAATCAATCCACACGTATACCGTCACATCACGCTGGGTGCCCCACCTGAAAAGGGGTTGCGAGATGGGGTATACGGAGGCCTAACCCGGAGAACCGACATGGCAGACGTAACTATGCGCCAGATGCTTGAGGCTGGCGTGCACTTTGGTCATCAGACCCGTTACTGGAACCCGAAGATGGCACCCTTCATCTTCGGCGAAAGAAACAAAATCCACATCATCAATCTTGAGAAGAGCCTGCCGATGGCTCTGGATGCATACGCGTTCGTGAAAACCATCGTTGCCGATGGCGGCAAAGTGCTCTTCGTCGGCACCAAGCGCTCGGCGCGGGATGCGATTCGCGCCCAGGCTGAGCGTTGTGAGATGCCCTTTGTAAGCCATCGCTGGCTTGGCGGAATGCTGACCAACTACAAGACGATCCGGCTATCCGTAAAGCGGCTGAAAGAACTCGAAGAAATGTCGAAAGACGGCGGCTTCGAGGCGCTGACCAAGAAAGAAGTGCTTGGTCTGGGGCGCGAGAAGGACAAGCTTGATCGTAGTCTCGGCGGCATCAAGGACATGTCCGCGCTGCCGGACGTCCTATTCATAGTCGATGTTGATCACGAGGATATTGCGGTGCGCGAGGCCCGCAAGCTGGGCATCCCGGTGGTGGCTGTGGTCGACACCAACTGCTCGCCGGACGGGGTCGAATACGTAATTCCCGGTAACGATGACGCGATGAAGGCAATTGTGCTGTATGCATCGCTGATCGCCGATGCTGTTCTTGATGGTAAGGCGTCGCTGCCCGAGGTGGTGCTTGGAGAGGACGAGTTTATTGAGCTTGACGATGAGGGCAAACCCAGGCGTCCGTCCGGCAAGAAGAAAAAAGTCTCGGGTAAACCGGTGAAGAAGGCGACACTCAGGAAGAAGGCGGACGTTACCAGGGCGGCGGCAGCAAAGGCTGCCGATGAGGTGACACCGGCAAGGGCGCCCGACGCAGAAGAAAAAACTGAAGAGCCAGCGGCGAAGGAAGCCCGGCCTGGTGAAGCGATGAAGGCTGGAGAGGTTGCAGCGGCAAGTGAGCAAGCCGAAACGGTCATGCCTGCGGTATCGACACCTGCAGAGGAGGCGAAGACTGCCGACGACAAGCCCGCTACCAGGAAGACAGCGAAGAAGACAGAGGTCACAAAGAAAACGGCCAGCAAGAAGACCACGGCGAAGAAAACGGCCAGCAAAAAGACGGCGGCTAAGAAAACGGCCCAGCCAACAGCGAAGGCAGACGTCGAACCGGCCGCAAAAAAGAAAGATAAAGCTGCAGCCAGGGCGACTGACAAAGACAAAAAGTAGCAGCAATCCCGATTGTAATCGTAATAGAACAGGTTCAATTGCCGTTTGGCCTTAGGAAACGAAATAAATAGAGGTGTCAGTGATGTCTGTTAGTGCATCAATGGTCAAAGAGCTCCGCGAGCGAACCGGCGTCGGCATGATGGAATGCAAGAAAGCCCTGGTTGCAGCCGACGGCAACGCGGAGGCAGCCATCGAGTTGTTGCGTAAGTCAGGGCAGGCGAATGCCGACAAAAAGTCAAGTCGCGTAGCGGCGGATGGTCGTATTGCGATCGCGGTCGATGGCAACAAAGCAGCTATCGCTGAAATCAGCTCGGAGACGGATTTTGTCGCCAAAGGTGAGAACTTTGTCGGCTTTGCCGAGGCGGTTGCCGACGCTGCGTTAAGCAGCAGCGCCGAAGACGTCGACGCACTCTCGACGACGAGGTTGGCGGACGGACGCACGATTGAAACTGCGCGCACTGATCTCATTGCAAAAGTCGCTGAAAACATTTTAGTTCGCCGATTCAAACGGGTTGAAGCGGTCGATTATCTCGGCAACTATACGCACGGCGCGAGAATCGGTGCGCTTGTATCCATGTCAGGCGGCAATGCCGAGCTGGCGCGCGACGTCGCCATTCACGTCGCAGCGAGCAACCCGCTTTGCGTTGACGAAGACGGCGTACCTGCGGATCTGCTGGAACGCGAGCGAAGAATTATTGCTGAACAGGCTGCTGAATCACGCAAACCACCCGAAATCGTCGAGAAAATGGTGACCGGCCGTGTGGCGAAGTTCCTGAGGGAAATTACCTTGCTCGGGCAACCGTTCGTCAAGGATCCCGATGTGTCAGTGGGCAAGCTGTTAAAGAGTGCGGATGCGACGGTGAACGCATTCGTCCGCTACGAGCTTGGCGAGGGCATCGGCAAAAAACAGGAAAATTTCGCTGAATAAGTACTCAATCAGATCAACCGCGTTCAGGAGTCTGTGAAGAAATTACATCGCAGGCGAGCAATTCGGCGTAAATAACTGAAACCGCACTGTAAATTAGAATGGTTTTATCGAATTAGGCTAAAATTTGCTCCACTTCGCCGAGTGCAGTTGAGCTAACACATTGATTCATAAGAAAAGGGAAGCAAAATGACCGAAGCGCCGGCTCTCTATCGACGTGTCCTGCTCAAGTTAAGTGGCGAGGCGCTGATGGGCGAACTGGATTATGGCATCGAGCCTGAGGTCATCCAGCGGATCGCCGGGGAAATCGCGCAAGTTCGCAAGCTCGGAATCGAGGTCGCCATCGTTATCGGTGGTGGCAACATTTTTCGTGGCGCTGGCCTGGCAAGAGCCGGGATGGACCGCGTCACCGGCGACTACATGGGCATGCTCGCAACCGTTATGAATGCACTGGCCATTCAGGACGCGCTTGAGTCTCTCGATGTTTATGCGCGAGTGATGTCGGCGATTCAGATTCACGAGGTTTGCGAGGACTACATTCGACGGCGGGCAGTGCGCCACCTTGAGAAGGGGCGTGTCGTCATTATGGCCGCTGGCACCGGAAACCCGTTTTTTACGACGGATAGCGCTGCCGCGCTGCGCGCGATTGAAATCGGCGCCGATGTGTTGCTAAAGGCGACGAAGGTTAGCGGTGTTTATGATTCTGACCCGCTGGTTAATACCAATGCGTCGCTTTTTGATACTGTCTCGTTCGACCAGGTTCTGGTTGACAAACTCAATGTTATGGACGCGACGGCGATAGTTATGTGTCGCGATAACAATTTGCCATTGCGCATATTCAGCATGGCGGAAGACGACATGCTGGTACGAGCAATGACGGACGAGAATGTCGGCACGTTGGTAACGACTTAATTTCATATCGCGGTCTGGTAGTGAGAGGGCATTAAGGTGATCAATGACATTAAAAAAGACGCGAGCGAGCGCATGGACAAGAGCCTTAAGGCATTGGAGCAGGCGCTGACAAAACTGCGTACCGGACGTGCGCGCACGAGTCTCCTCGATCACATTACAGTCGAATATTACGGCAGCACGGTACCGCTCAACCAGTGCGCCAACGTTAATGTCGAGGACCCGCGTACGCTGGTAGTGACGCCCTGGGAAAAAACCATGGTGCAGCCGATCGAAAAAGCCATCATGACGTCCGATCTGGGATTGAATCCCGTGTCTGCCGGTACCGTCATTCGTATACCGCTGCCGCCGCTGACTGAAGAGCGCCGCAAAGACATGATCAAACTGGTACGGCACGAAGCGGAAGGCGGACGGATAGCGGTGCGTAATATTCGGCGTGATGCGCTTTCCGATATCAAGGATATGCTGAAGGAAAAAATGATCGGTGAGGACGATGAACATCGCGCTCATGATGAAATCCAGGTCATTACGGACAACCACGTGGCCTCTATCGACAAGCTCCTGGAGCGAAAAGAAAGCGAGTTGATGGAAGTCTGACCGATAGCTTATTTATGACAGAATCCCCAAGCAACGATGACAGCATGGAAAGCGCCATAATCCCGACGCATGTTGCGGTCATCATGGATGGCAACGGCCGCTGGGCACAGACCAGAGCGTTGCCGCGGCACGCCGGGCACCGCTCGGGTGTCAGGTCGGTGCGTGAAATCGTCGAAACGGCAGCCAAGCGGGGCGTTTCCTACCTTACGCTGTTTGCCTTCAGCAGTGAAAACTGGAAGCGGCCCGCGGACGAAGTCAGCCGCCTGATGAGTCTTTTTCTGGAGGCCCTGCAACGAGAAGTGGATGACCTGCATCGTAATAATGTAAGGCTGACTTTTATAGGTGCGCGCGAAGAGCTGCGGGCAGGCCTCGTCCGCAAGATTTCGGCCGCGGAAAAGAAGACCAGGAACAATACCGGTCTGAACCTGATTGTCGCGGTTGCTTATGGTGGGCGCTGGGACATTGTGACGGCGGCGAAAAACCTGGCCACCAGGGTGTTGAAGCAGGAGCTGTCCGTTGCCGACATTGACGATGAAAAGCTGGCCGGAGAGCTGGCGCTTGCGGGCGTACCGGATCCTGACCTGTTGATTCGTACCGGTGGCGAGCAGCGCGTGAGTAATTTCTTATTATGGAACCTGGCGTATGCCGAACTTTGGTTTTGCGACAGCCTGTGGCCGGAATTTGGTGAGCGCCAGTTTGATGAGGCGTTATCGTTTTATGCAAGTCGTCAACGACGGTACGGACAGTCCGGCAATCAGTTCGGAGTTGCATGAGATGCTGAAACAACGTGTCGTTACAGCGGTCGTTGCATTATCCGTACTGGCGGTGGTGATGTTTGTCGTGCCCGCTATCGTTGCAAGAATTGCCATTACGTTGCTGATGCTCGGCGCAGCATGGGAGTGGTCAGGATTTATTTTCAGCAAAGATGACAAGGGCAGATATGTGCACGTGTTGTCTATCGCGATTCTGATGGCCGTAATTTTTGTTGAGCTGCCAGACGCAGCTCTGGTTAACGTTATCTTGAAAATTTCACTGGGCTGGTGGTTGACCGCGCTCGTCTGGATGTTTTTTTTCCCGACACCCATTGCGAAACCTGTCGCCTGGATTTGCGGTGCACTCGTCATCGTACCCGCGTGGCTCGCACTGGATCTCCTTTATGTGCAGCGACCGGAATTGCTATTGTTTGCGCTGCTCATAGTCTGGTTGGCGGACATTGGTGCCTATTTCGTCGGCAAGGGCTTTGGCAGGGTAAAACTGGCACCGCAGATCAGTCCGGGCAAGACCTGGGAAGGCGTGCTTGGCGGCGTGGGCGCTGTCATGGCGCTCGCCGCAACAGGCAGCCACGTATTCGAGATCGAAATTGTCGTCATGGTGCCGTTTTGTCTTGCAGTCGCCATGATATCGATCGTTGGTGACCTTACTGTGAGCATGTTCAAGCGCCACGCCGGCGTGAAAGACAGCGGCAGCCTGTTTCCCGGCCACGGCGGCCTGCTGGATCGAATCGATAGCGTGACTGCCGCGGCGCCGTTGTTTGCTTATGCCTTGAGCTGGACTGGAATGCAGTGATGAGGCGGCCAGTTCAGTCATGGTTCATCATTGCTGCGTTAGTGTCATCGGGAACTGCGCACTCGCAACTCAGTCAGAATGTTCAACCGGGGTTAAAACCCGGCCTTGCGCGGGATCTCCGATTATCTCTTGAGACTATGAAATTCAATGGGAAAGGATCTGTCCGATGATGAGTGCACTGACCAATCTTGTCGCCTTTATCGTTGCCATCAGCATACTGGTTGCAGTGCACGAATTCGGCCACTACATCGTTGGGCGCCTTTGCGGTATAAAGGTATTGCGATTTTCGATCGGTTTTGGGAAGCCGGTGTGGATGAAAATCGCCGGCCGGGACCGGACCGAGTACTGCATATCCGCGATCCCGCTCGGCGGGTATGTGAAATTTCTCGACGAGCGCGAAGGCCCGATTGATCCTGAAGACCAGGGCCGGGCGTTTAACCATAAACCGATTGCGAGCCGTATCGCGGTACTCCTTGCGGGTCCTTTCTTTAATTTCCTGTTTGCATTCCTCGCCTACTGGGTACTCTTTATCAACGGCGTCCCAACAATGAAGCCGGCAGTTGGTGAGGTCACCGAAGGGTCCTATGCTGCCGAGGCCGGTCTCGAATTCGGCGACCGCATTTTGAAAGTTGGGGATCGGAACGCCACTGACTGGGAAACCGCACTGGTTTCGATGCTCGATGAAATGCTTGATGACGGCCGGGTGCCGCTTGAACTCAAAGGTGCAGATGGCTGGGTGCGTAAGACGACCATCGATGTCGGCGATGATGCGTCACGTCTGACGGAGCCCGGAATGTTGTTCGATGGGCTCGGTTTTCAGCCGTGGCAACCGCCGGCGATTGTCGGCAACGTCGCAGAAGATGGCGCCGCGCACGCAGCTGGTATCGAGGAAGGGGATCGCATTACCGCAATAGATGGTGAAAGTGTAGTGACCTTCCGTGACCTGCAGCAGATAGTGAGGGCGCGCCCCCATGAGACAGTGACCGTCGAACTGATTCGCCGTAACGCAGGACTGTCACGTGAGGTAACGCTTGGTTCGCAGGAACTCGATGGTGTAGTGACAGGTCTCCTTGGGGTCGGCATCAGCACCGCATCCGCGGATTACTGGTATGTCCGAAAATATGCTCCGTTTCCGGCAATCGGTCAGGCCATCGGACGCTCGTGGACTTCGATCGCATTCACGGTTCGCATGTTGTCGCGAATGTTGACCGGAGAGGTTTCCATCAAGAATATCAGCGGGCCGATCAACATCGCGCAATATGCCGGCAACTCCGCAGCGGCGGGGATAATCGCATTCTTAAATTTCCTGGCGTTGATCAGTATCAGCCTCGGTGTGCTGAACCTGCTGCCGATCCCGATTCTCGATGGCGGACAAATTGTGTATCAGGCCATCGAAGGGCTGAAAGGCAGCCCGCTGTCGGAAAAAGCACAACTTTTCGGACAGAAGATCGGTATCCTGGCGCTTCTGCTTCTCATGAGTTTCGCGTTTTACAACGACATTGCACGGATTATCGAATAGCCCCATGTTGAGGAAGCATCACTCAATTCGATCCCGCAAGAGAGTCACCTGGCTGCCGGCGCTCCTTTGCGCCTGCCTGATCGCTCCCATCACGGTTTTTGCCCAGGCGTCGTTTGTGGTTCGCGACATGCGCGTCGAGGGTCTGCGGCGAATCTCTGAAGGTACAGTTTTCAACTATCTGCCGATCAACGTTGGCGACACTATTGACCAACTCAGGATACAGGAGGCAATCCGGGCCCTGTACGATCAGTCACTGTTCGACGATATCGAAATGCGTCGCGACGAAGACACCTTGATCATAGTGGTCAGGGAGCGCCCATCGATCGAAAACTTTACGATTGAAGGAAACAAGGATATCAAGACGGAAGACCTGATGGAGTCGCTGCGCGGCGTCGGGCTTGCACGTGGCCGCACATTCGATAGATCGGTACTCGACAACGTCCAGCAGTTCCTGGAGGAACAATACTACGATCGGGGGAAATACGCTGTCGTCGTCAATTCCACTGTCACCGAGCGACCCAACAATACCGTCAGTATCGCAATTACTGTCAAGGAAGGGGATCGCGCGAGAATTCGTCAGGTCAACATCATCGGCAATCAGAGTTTTGAAGAAGCAGACATTCGCGCAGACTTCGAACTCGACACTGCCAACTGGCTGTCCTGGTTTCGCCAGGATGATCGTTACTCAAAAGAGGCGCTCAGTGGTGACCTCGAAACCCTGCGTTCTTATTACATGGACAGGGGTTACGCAGATTTTCGTATCGATTCCACGCAAGTTGCGATATCGCCGAATCGTAAGGATATCTACGTCACGATCAATATTCACGAAGGAGAAAAATATACGATCTCGGACATCAAGATCGTGGGCAAAATGGTGGTGCCGGAAGAGCAACTTCGGGCCATGGTGCTCGCGCAGCCAGGTTCTGTTTTTAATTTGCAACTACTGACAGCATCCACCGAGTTCATGGCATTTCGACTCGGCGAAGAAGGTTACGCAAACGCAGATATTGAGCCAGTGCCTGAGCTTGATCATGAGAACAAGGAAGTTTCCGTAACGTTTTTTGTCAACCCGAGCAGCCGCGTGTATGTGCGCCGCATTAACTTCAACGGTGTCGATCAGGTTGATGATGAAGTATTGCGGCGGGAAATGCGGCAGGTTGAGGGCGCCTATCTTTCGAATCGTCTCATCGACCGTTCAAGAATTCGGTTGCAGCGGCTGCCCTATATCGAACGTGTAGAAGTTGAAAACAGTCCCGTCGACGGAAGTCCGGACCTGGTAGATATAGATTTTGACATTGAGTATCGCATGCCGGGTCAATTCAGTGGTGGCATCGGATATTCCGAGTCGCAGAAACTGATGTTGAACGGCAGCATCGTTCACACCAATTTTCTCGGCACCGGCAATCGGGTGGCACTGCAGGCGAACACGGGAAGGTTTTCTACTTTTTACTCGTTGACGCACACAGACCCATATACGACGACAAACGGTGTTAGTAGAACGGTGGGTGTCAACTTCCGGGACATCACGCAGTTCACGTCAGCGACATCTGATTTTTCAACAAAGAGTTATGGTACGTCGCTTGAATACCGTTTCCCTATAACCGAATTTCAAAGCCTGAGCATCGGACTTGCGTATAACAACGCGGAGTTGCTCTCGTCCTCGCGGAGTACGAAGCAATCTCAGGAATGGGTCACCAACAACGGTAATCCATTTGTTACCAATATCACCGGTGGCACTGTTTTTTTTGGTACTCAGTTCGAGGCCTATGAATTAATCACCGGCTGGATTTACGATAGCCGGAATCGCGCAATTTTTGCGAATCGGGGTTCACGGCAGCAGATATTCCTGACTTACGCGCTGCCGGTCAGTGATGTCCAATACTTCACCGCGCGATACAATTATACAAAATACATTCCGCTGTTCGGCCCCTGGACATTCAGAGTGAATGCCGAATTGGGATACGCTCAGGGACTGGGCGATACGACGGCCGTGCCGCCCTATAAACAGTTCTTTGGCGGGGGTCCGGAGTCGATTCGCGGCTACAAGGAGTCGTGGATGGGCCCCAGGGACTCATTCGGCAATCCGTATGGCGGTAATGTGTTGGTTGCCAGCCAACTAGAGCTTATAATCCCGCTTCCACAGAAGTTCCAGAGTCAGGCACGCGCAAGCATTTTCTACGATATCGGCAACGTATTTAATACCGGCGAAGTTTCCTTTACCGATAAACTGGGCGCCCCGATCAGCTACAAGCCGGATATTAATGAATTGAGAACATCCGTCGGTATTGCCGTTCAATGGCTCGCGCCACTCGGGTTGTTCAGGTTCAGTTATGCACTACCGCTGAACGAGGTTACGGGTAACGACAGGTTTTACGGAGATCAGATCGAGCGGTTTCAGTTCTCCATTGGTCAGGCGTTTTAAGAATTGGAATTTTCATGAATGTTGTAAAGCTACATTTGGGCAAGGCGATTGCAGTTGCTGCGCTGTTAATATCATTCATGCTGCCTGCCGTCGCGCAGGAATTGAAAATTGGCGTAGTCAACGTACCTGTTCTGATGGAGCAGGCGCCACAGGCGCGCGTAGCGATGGCGGCATTGGAAGAAGAATTTCAGCCACGTCAACGCGGCATTCGGGCGAAGCAGACTGAATTCAAAGAGCTCAGTGATAAAGTTCAGCGCGATATTGCAGTCATGGGTGAAACAGAACGCCGCAATGCTGAAAAAGATCTGCGCGAGCTGCAACGGGAAGTGACACGGTTGCAAACCGAGTTTCAGGAGGATCTCAATTTGCGCCGCAACGAAGAGCTCGGCAATTTGCAGCGCTCCCTCCTGAAGGAAGTGCAGGACTATGCACAGGCGGCAGGTTTTGACCTGGTCGTTGGCGATGGTGTGCTGTATGCCAGCCCGACGGTTAACATTACCGAAAATGTGTTACGCGCCATGGAAGCTAACTTCCAGGCCGCGGGTAACTAAGCCCGATAAGCCTGAGACGGCACAATAACTTCGTCAAAAAATGGCCGAAGAATGCTCAATGACTTTTTGTAAACTCCGCTTGTTCGGCCATTTCTTTCCTCGTCCTGTACTCGTTTCAGACATTTCGGGCACTCCGTCGAAAATTCTCTTTTCTTGAGAATTCATGGCGCCCCAGTCAGATCTGAGGTTTGAATCAAGGGAGATTCAATTGTCGACTAGCTTGGGAGAACTGGCGGTGCAGTTCGGCTGTGAGCTTGTCGGCGACCCTGCAGCCAGGGTTTCCCGCGTCGCTACACTATCGAATGCTGACTCGGAGTCCCTTAGTTTTTTCGCGAACAAGGCATACCGGGATGAGCTCCGGCAAACGACCGCGGCAGCTGTACTCGTACATCCCGATGATGCGAGCGATTGTCCGGTTAATGCCTTGCTCGCGGACGATCCTTACCTGGCATACGCGAGAATTGCCGATGTTTTGTATCCGTTCCCGGACCTTGCGGCGGGGATACACAAATCTGCTGTTGTGGCGTCATCAGCAAGTGTGCCTGACTCTGTGCAGGTGTCTGCCAATGTAGTCGTCGATGACGGCTGCGTTATTGGCGATCAGGTTTTCATCGGACCCGGTGTTGTCATCGGGCCGCGCTGCACAATTGGCACCAGCACGCGACTGCTCGCCAACGTGACCCTGGTGCAGGATGTACGAATCGGTGCGCGATGTATTGTGCATCCGGGGGCGGTGATCGGATCTGACGGCTTCGGTAACGCGATGAGTGACGGCGAATGGGTCAAGGTGCCCCAGGTAGGCGGCGTACGGATTGGCAATGACGTAGAGATCGGCGCCAACACGACAATCGATCGTGGGGCGATAGACGATACTGTCATCGAAAACGGGGTCAGGCTGGACAATCTGATTCAGATCGCACACAACGTACAGATTGGCGAACACACCGCGATGGCGGCGTTTACCGGTATTTCCGGGAGCACCATTATTGGCAAGCGCTGCATGTTCGCTGGCCGCTCAGGTGCCGTCGGGCACATCAATATTTGTGATGATGTGGTGGTCGGCGGTTTATCGATGGTCTCCAAGGATATCAGGGAACCCGGCTTCTATGCGGCCAGCTTCGCCGCGGAAAAGGCCGGGAACTGGAAGCGCAAGGTCGCGCGATTCCGGCGTTTGGGTGCATTGGCGAAGCGGGTGCGGGCACTGGAGAAATCGGCAGGCAGCGATGACGACCGATAACATCACGCTGGATGCAAGGCGTATCATGGAATTGCTGCCGCATCGATATCCGTTCCTGCTCATCGATAGAATTATCGCCTGTCAGCCGGGCGAGTCGATAACCGCGCTGAAAAACGTGACGATCAATGAGCCCGTTTTCCAGGGACATTTCCCAGGCAGACCGGTGATGCCCGGCGTCCTTGTCATCGAAGCGATGGCACAGGCCGGTGGCGTCCTTTCTCATGTGACGCTGGGTGACGTCGACCCGAAACCGTTGTTTTTCCTTGCTGGTGTCAATAATGCGCGTTTCAGGCGAACCGTGTTGCCGGGTGATCAACTGCTGGTTCAGGTCGACGTCGTAAAAATCAAACGCGGCATATGGTTTTACAAGTGCTTTGCCAGCGTCGACGGACAGGTTGCCGTAACCGCCGAAATCACCTGCGCGCCGGGAGCCCAGGAGTGAAGATTCACCCGACTGCACTCGTCGCCGACTCGGCCGTACTGGCCGATGATGTCGAAGTCGGCCCTTACTCTATTATTGGCGATCACGTCGAAATTGGCGCCGGCAGTTGCATCGAGAGTCATGTTGTCGTCAACGGTCCTACGCGCATCGGTGAGAACAATCACATTTATCAATTTTCCTCGATCGGCGACGATCCGCAGGATAAGAAGTATGCAGGGGAACGGACACGCCTCGAAATTGGCGAGGGCAATACTATTCGAGAGTACTGCACGATCAGTCGTGGCACCGTGCAGGACGCAAGCCTGACATCCATCGGTGACGACAACTGGATCATGGCTTACGTGCATATCGCGCACGACTGCCGCATCGGCAGTCATACGATTTTTGCCAATAATGCGACGCTTGCAGGTCACGTCCACGTTGGCGACTGGGTGATTTTTGCAGGCTTTTCCGGCGCGCATCAATTCTGCCGGATTGGCGCACACAGTTTTATCGGCATGTACGCCGGGACCAACCGGGATGTCCCTGCCTATACACTGGTTGGCGGTCAGCCCGCGTCGCCGAAGGGCATCAATTCCGAAGGACTTAAGCGGCGTGATTTCACCGTTGATCAGATTCGCAATATCAAGAATGCCTATCGCCTTGTGTACCGCAAGAAGATGAAACTGGCGGATGCCATTGTGGAAATCGAATCGCTGGCTGCGGAGCAGCCCGAACTCCGCGTATTTCTGGACTCCTTACACACGTCGGAGCGCGGCTTGCTGCGGTAACTGACTATGCGTATTGGTCTTGTCGCTGGCGAGACGTCCGGCGATCTGCTGGGCGCAGGATTAATAAAAGAACTCACGGCGCGGTCACCCGGCGTCCGTTTTGAGGGCATTGCCGGCCCGGCAATGCAGGCTGCCGGATGCGAAGCCTGGGAATCGTCGGAGGCGCTCGCCGTGATCGGCCTTATCGAACCGCTGCGTGAAATTCCCCGCTTGCTGAAACTTCGGCGCATGCTGATCCGGCGCTGGACGGAGGTTCCGCCGGACGTATTCGTCGGCATCGATGCACCTGATTTTAATTTGGGGTTAGAGACCAGGCTTCGCGAGCGCGGGGTGCGCACCGTGCACTATGTGAGTCCATCGGTGTGGGCGTGGCGTCAGGGGCGTGTGCGAAAAGTGGCAAAGGCCGCCGATAAGGTGCTGTGTTTGCTGCCATTCGAAAAGGCGTTCTACGACCAACACGATGTGGCGGCCGAATTTGTCGGCCATCCGATGGCGGACGGGACCCCCGCAGACCTCGACACCGCGCAGCCAAGGTCTGATCTCGGCATCACGGCAGACAGGGTTGTCGCGGTTCTGCCAGGCAGCCGGATGAGCGAGGTTTCAAGGCTGGGACCGGTCTTTGCATCTGCTTGTGCGCGGCTTGTGGCGGCTGAGCCCGGCCTGAGATTCGTAGCGCCGATGACCTCCGGCAAGATCCGCCGGCTGTTTGAAGCGCAATTGATGACTGCAGATGTCGCATCAGTTTTCATGCTGACAGATGGCAATGCCCGGACAGTCATGGCAGCAGCGGACGTGGTCTTGCTGGTGTCGGGTACTGCTGCGTTGCAGGCTGCATTGTTGTGTCGGCCGATGGTGGCCGCCTACCGAACTGCGCCCCTGACATACGCCATCGTGAAGACCTTTGGGCTCGTGAAGGTGCCCCATTTCACGTTACCGAATCTGCTGACGCCTGAGCCGCTGGTCCCGGAATATCTGCAGGGCGCCGCGAATCCGGAGGCGCTCGCAGGCGCTGTATCCAGCCTGCTGGAGGACCCTGAGCGCCGGGCGGCCATTGCCGGACAGTTCGCACTATTGCGCGCCGAGCTCGCGCAGGGAGCGGACAAACTGGCAGCGCAAGCCGTATTGAATCTTGCGCGCGGACAGGGCTGATGCAAAGGCCACTCAGGTTCGGCAAAGATGGACCGGTTGCCGGCGTGGATGAGGCAGGACGCGGGCCTTTGGCAGGTCCGGTTGTTGCAGGCGCGGTAATTCTGCGCAGCGAGGATCCAATCGAGGGTCTCGCCGACTCGAAGATTCTGTCAGCAAGCCGTCGCTCCGAGCTGGCTGAGCAGATTTTGCAGCGCTCGCTGGCCTGGTCCGTTGCCTGGGCGGACCCGGCCGAGATCGACCTGCTCAACATCCTGCAGGCGACCCTGCTCGCAATGCGCAGAGCTATTCTCGGGCTGCGACTCCAGCCGGCTTACGTCGAAGTGGACGGTAACAGGCTGCCAAACCTGTGCTTTCACGACCGGCAGATCGATGGCTGTGCCGTGGTCGGCGGCGATTCCAGCATACCGGCCATCAGTGCCGCATCAATCATCGCCAAGGTCCATCGCGACCGGATGATGCGCGAGATGGACGTGATCTATCCCGAATACGGTTTTCGCCAGCACAAGGGTTATGCCACGGCTGATCATCGCGAGCGCCTGGCACAGTTTGGTCCCTGCCGTGAACACCGGCGAAGTTTCTCACCGATATCGGCGATGAAAAGCGGCCGCCAATAAGACTAGAATGGCTGCCATGGAATTCGGCCATGGAATTCGATGAGAACCAGGTCAATGCGTGGTTATGAGTGAACCATTCGTCCATCTGCATTTGCATACCGAGTATTCGATTGCCGATGGCACTGTACGCATTCCGGCATTGATGGATCAATGCGTGCGGCATGGCATGCCGGCAGTGGCGCTGACTGACCAGGGAAACCTGTTTGGGATGATCAAGTTTTATCGCCGGGCATTGGCCAGCGGCATCAAGCCGATCATCGGCGTCGATCTGAAGCTTAAGGACCCGGACGAGGCTGATCGTCCGTTCTGCCTGATATTGCTGTGCCAGAATCTCGTCGGTTACCGTAATCTGGCCCGACTGATCACCAGGACCTATCTCGAGGGCCAGCACCGCGGTGTGCCGCTTGCCGAGCGCGCCTGGATATCTCGCGACACTACCGAGGGCCTCATTGCGCTCTCCGGCGGCATTCATGGAGACATTGGCCGCGCAATCGTCGCCGGACACGCCGGGCAGGCTGCCGATCGGCTGCGAGAGTGGCAGCAAGTTTTTGGTGACCGTTTTTACATTGAGCTTGCGCGTACCGGACGCAGTGCTGAAGAGGACTATGTGCAGCAGGCAGTTTCACTGGCGGCCGCTACCGGCACGCCTGTTGTCGCCAGCAACGATGTCCGGTTTTTGCATGCAGACGATTTTGATGCGCATGAAGCACGTGTCTGTATCCAGGAAGGGCGAGGCCTGGGTGACGCCGATCGGCCCAGGCACTACAGCGAACATCAGTACTTCAAAAGCTGCGACGACATGGCCAGCGTGTTCGAGGATATTCCGGAGGCAATAGCGAATTCGCTGGAAATAGCCAAACGTTGCAGCCTGGAACTCAAGCTTGGAGAGACATTTTTGCCGGCGTTTCCGGTGCCGCAAGGGCAGACGACGGAGACCTATGTCGAGGCCGAGTCAAAACGTGGTCTGCAACAATTTCTGGACAGAAAATTCGCGAAAGAATCTGTCGCCAGCGAAAAGAGAGACGTGGTTGCAGCACCGTACCAATCTCGCCTGACCGACGAACTTACCGTTATCTGCGACATGGGTTTTGCAGGCTACTTCCTGATTGTCGCCGACTTCATTCGCTGGGCGAAGGAGCAGAGCATTCCTGTCGGGCCAGGTCGTGGCTCCGGTGCAGGTTCGCTGGTTGCGTACGTGCTGGGCATCACCGACATCGATCCGCTGGAGTATGACTTGCTGTTCGAGCGATTCCTGAATCCTGAACGCGTATCGATGCCCGACTTTGACATCGATTTTTGCATGGAAGGCCGCGACCGCGTGATCGATTACGTCGCGGAAATGTACGGCAGGGATCGGGTTTCGCAGATCATCACTTACGGCACGATGGCCGCCAAAGCGGTTATACGTGATGTGGGCAGGGTGCTCGGACAACCCTACGGGTTTGTCGACCGCATCGCAAAACAGATTCCTTTCGAAATTGGCATGACGCTGGACAAGGCACTGGATCAGGAAGACGAACTCGCGAGGATGTACCAGGACGACGAAGAAGTCCGGTCGATTATCGATCTTGCAAAATCGCTCGAGGGCCTCGTACGCAACGCCGGCAAGCATGCGGGCGGTGTCGTTATCGCTCCCGACAAACTGACGGACTTTACGCCGCTGTACTGCGAAGAAGGCGGCGCGAATGCTGTGACACAGTTCGACAAGGACGATGTCGAAGCGGCCGGTCTCGTCAAATTCGATTTCCTCGGACTGAAGACACTTACGATTATCGATTGGGCGGTTCAGATCATAAAATCCCGTGACCCCGCCACGCAGATTGATATCAGGGAAATCCCGATGCAGGATGCGAAGACGTTTCAACTCCTGCGGGCGTGTAAGACCAGGGCAGTGTTCCAGCTCGAGTCGCGCGGTATGCGCGATCTTATCAAACGGTTGCAGCCGGATCACTTTGAGGATCTGGTTGCGCTGGTTGCGCTGTTCCGTCCCGGCCCTCTGCAGTCGGGCATGGTCGACGACTTTATTTCCCGCAAGCATGATGTCAGCAATCGGGAAATCGACTATCTGCATCCCGATCTTAAATCAGTCCTGGAATCGACCTACGGCGTAATCCTGTACCAGGAGCAGGTCATGCAGATCGCACAGGTACTGGCCGGTTACACGCTTGGCGGCGCCGACTTGCTGCGGCGTGCGATGGGCAAGAAGAAACCGGAGGAAATGGCGAAGCAGCGCGAGATTTTCATCGGCGGTGCCACGGAACGCGGTGTCGCAAAATTTACGGCAACGCGAATCTTCGATTTGATGGAGAAATTTGCAGGTTACGGTTTTAACAAGTCGCATTCCGTTGCCTATGCGCTGATCGCATACCAGACTGCCTGGCTGAAGGCGAATTACCCGGCAGCATTCATGGCTGCGGTCATGAGTGCCGATCTCGATCACACAGATCGCCTGGTCATGATCAAGGATGACTGCCGCAAATCAGGCTTGAATTTATTAGGACCGAATGTCAATCAGTCGGCCTACCAGTTCAACGTTGCCGACGATGAGTCAATTCTGTATGGGCTGGGAGCGATCAAGGGATTGGGGCGAACCGCAGTCGATGCCGTCATCACCGAACGTGAGCAAAATGGCCCGTTCGAAAACATTGCAGAATTTTGCCGTCGCGTGGAACTGGAAAAAATAAACCGCCGCGCGCTCGAGGCCATGATCAAGTCCGGCGCTATGGACACCTTTGGCACCACACGACGCAGTTTAATGCATGCGCTGCCCGAGGCATTAAAAAGTGCTGATCAGGAAGCGCGTGCGAAAGCTGCAGGTCAGAACGACATGTTCGGAATCGCAGAGGTGCAGCAAGCGGCAACTCCGGTTGAGCAGGTACCGCTGGTGGAGTGGACGGATCGCGAGTTTCTTGCCAACGAAAAAGAAGCATTGGGCCTTTATTTGACCGGGCACCCGTTCGATGCTGTGCAGCAGGATGCCATGTTTCTGGTCGACGGGAAGCTCGCCGAAATTTCGTCCGAGCCGCCGCCGCAGAAAAGTAGTGGCGAACGTAACTACGCGCAGCAACAACGCGAGGTAACCGTTGCCGGGCTGATCATGGATGTGCGAAAACGCGGCAATCGTGTGACTGTTGTCCTCGATGATAACAGCGGTCGTCTGGATGTCAGCCTGTTCAGCGAAGCATTCCAGGAATTTCGGCATCTTCTGATCAAGGATGAGATTGTCGTCGTCAGCGGCACTTTGCGCTATGACGATTTTGCTGGTGGCTGGCAGGTCAATGCGAAAAACGTCGTACATATCGATCGCGTCATCGAGATGAGTGCGAGCAGCATGATCCTTAGTTTTACCCCGAACGGGCAGGGCCAGAGTCTCCTGAACCGGTTGCATGATGTGTTGCTGCCGTACCGGGAGGGCAATTGCGATGTCGCTGTGCAATATGTGGGAAGTGAAGCTAAGGCTCGCCTGAGTCTCGGGCCGGAATGGGCGGTGCGCCCAAGCCGCGAACTGAGGGACAAGCTGACTGAATTGCTGGGTCAGAATAGTGTCCGTTTGCTCTACGCACCCGGCCGGGAAATGATGTAGAGTTCTTTTTTTACGCCATCTGCCCTGACCGCAAATTGCAGGTTTTTTTCGGGGCCGATGGCGATTGTGCCTTTGCGACAGTCAGATTGATTTGTTATGGACCTGAAGTTCCTGGATTTCGAACAGCCGATTGCAGAACTCGAAGCAAAAATCGAGGAGCTTCGGTTTATCGGTGACGATGCAGAGATCAATATCCACGAAGAAGTTACGCGTCTCAAGAGCAAGAGCGAGGCGCTGACCAGGAACATTTTTTCGAAACTGGGCGCCTGGCAGATTGCGCAGATTGCCCGCCATCCGCTGCGTCCATATACCGCGGATTATCTCAGCCAGATCGCGCCGGATTTTCAGGAATTACATGGCGACCGCATGTTTGCGGATGACCCTGCCATCATCGGCGGTGTCGGCAGAATTGATGGCCGGCCCGTAATGTTCATTGGTCACCAGAAAGGCCGCGATACCAAGGAACGCGTGCGGCGTAATTACGGCATGCCCAAACCCGAGGGCTATCGAAAGGCACAGCGGCTGATGAAAATGGCGGAAAAGTTTTCGCTGCCGATCGTGACCTTGATCGACACGCCTGGCGCCTATCCGGGTATCGGCGCCGAGGAGCGTGGGCAAAGTCAGGCCATTGCGCAAAGCTTGTATCTCATGTCGAAATTACGAACACCGATTATCAGTGTTGTTATCGGTGAGGGTGGTTCGGGTGGCGCACTTGCCATTGGGGTGTGCGACCGCCTGCTAATGCTGCAATACAGTATTTATTCCGTTATTTCTCCCGAAGGGTGTGCATCAATCCTTTGGAAAAGTACGGAAAAAGCAAAAGAAGCAGCGGAGGCAATGCGCATTACTGCAGAAAGCCTCAACGGATTCGGCCTGGTCGACGAAGTTCTGCCGGAACCTTTGGGGGCCGCACATCGCGATCCGTCTGCGACGGCAGATGTCATTCGCAATGCCTTGCTGAAATACCTGACCGACCTCGATCAGCTCGACATTGATGAACTCCTGGAGCAACGTCAGCGACGCCTCGACGGATTCGGCCGGTACAAGGAAGGGTAAGCTTAACTACCTCCTGTGGGGGCGAATTTATCTGCGAATGAGGTCCAGGCCATTCGGGGCTGAAGCCCCTCCTGCATTTGGTTTGTTGGTACCATCAAGACGTGACCTTCGGTTCAGAATTCTTGCTTGAGCGGCTCACGGCCTTAACTGTCGGTGAGGGTGCGTTACGCTGGCTGGTCGCATTCAGCGGCGGTATCGATTCAACCGTATTGTTGCACGCGCTCTGGTCTATGCGCGAACGACACCCAGCCGAAATCATGGCTATTCACGTCGATCATGGACTGCATCCCGATTCGCCAGACTGGGAGAATCATTGCCGGCGGTTCGCGGCCAGGCTGGGCGTTTCCTACACCAGCGAGCGGGTTTCTGTGGTCGACGAATTGCAAAGCGGCCTGGAAGCCGCCGCGCGCCAGGCACGCTATGCGCTGTTGCAAACGATGGTGCGGGATGGCGATTGTCTCCTGAGCGCACATCATGAGGAAGACCAGGCCGAAACCCTGTTACTCAATTTGATGCGCGGTAGCGGCCTTGCGGGGCTCGCCGGTATCGGTGCTGCACAATCATTCGGCCAGGGACGGTTGTTGCGGCCGTTACTGGGTGTATCCGCTGAGGCAATCCGGGATTACGCGAAACGCCATGAGCTGGGCTGGATTGAGGATCCGAGCAACGCGGATACCCGCTTTGACCGGAATTTTCTGCGGCGGGAGATCATGCCCCGGCTCGCATCGCGCTGGCCAGCCGTAGCGGCTCGTCTCAAACAAAGCGCTGACCTTGCCGGCGAAGCCAGCACTCTCCTGCGAGATCTGGCCGACATCGACCTTGCCGCATCGGGCAGCCCGAAGCGGCTTGATATCGATGTTTTGGGGGCGCTGAGTCCGCAACGGCAGCGTAACCTGCTGCGCCGCGCCATCAGCCTGTGCGGCCTGCCACCGCCGCCCGCAACACGCCTTTACCAGGCCGTTGATGAGTTGATTCCGGCGAGAGTAGATGCCCAGCCGCAGGTCGCCTGGCCAGGCGCCGAGTTGCGACGATATCGCAATCATTTGTACATCATGCCTGGCGTTCCTGATCTGCCTGACGAGCCGGCACAGGCTCTGCGGCCCGAAGCGTCGCTGGATCTCGGGCCCGGGATGGGGCAACTGGCCCTCAACCCGGATGTTGAGGGCGGCATCAATCCCGAACTCGCCAGTGCCGGGTTGCGCGTCCGCTATCGCCAGGGCGGCGAGGAGATCCGTCCGGTCGGACACGACTGCACCCACAAGCTGAAGAAACTGTTGCAGCAGGAGGGCATCGTGCCGTGGATGCGCTCGCGTTTGCCACTCTTGTACTCGGGTGAAAACCTGGTCGCGGTGGCCGATTTGTGGATTGCCGGAGAGTGCAGCCACGACGCAGGCTACGGGGTCTCCTGGCGGGACCGGTCTCCGTTGAATTAGCGCAATATCAAGGGGACAGTGACCTTCATTCAAAGCGCAATTTCGGCACCCATAGGTGGAATTAAGGTCACTGTCCCCTTAATTAAACTGTGCCTTCGCATTGTTATGCCTGCACTGATCTGTTAACTTCTAACACCGTCTTTAATCAAACGACGGGTCTTGATTGGGAGCCAAAAAAACCGCGTTTTACGGCTTCTTCCGGGTTAGATTAAAAGCACATTCGCGAAAGCTTCGGCCGCGAATCCGTGTTTTTGTCTGACCCTTTATTATTTCCCGGCGCCTGCAAAAACAGGCTTAATCCATGACATCGTATGTTTTTATTACTGGCGGCGTGGTTTCTTCCCTGGGCAAAGGGATTACATCGGCGTGCCTCGGGGCCCTCCTGGAGTCGCGGGGTCTTTCGATCAGCATGATCAAGCTGGATCCATACATCAACGTCGATCCGGGTACCATGAGCCCATTCCAGCATGGTGAGGTCTTCGTGACCGAGGACGGTACGGAGACCGATCTGGACCTGGGACACTACGAGCGGTTCGTACGCACAACGACGGGACGCAACAGCAATTTTACGACTGGCCGCATTTACGAGACGGTCATTGGCAAGGAACGCCGTGGCGAGTACCTCGGCGCGACCGTTCAGGTCATTCCGCACATCACCGATGAGATCAAGCAAAGCGTTCGCCGGGGCGCCGGCGACGCCGATATCTGCCTGGTCGAGATCGGCGGCACGGTCGGCGACATCGAGTCACTGCCATTTCTTGAGGCAATCCGGCAGATGGGCGTGGAATTGGGGCGCGACAAGGTCGTCTATGTACATCTGACGCTGGTGCCGTATATCGCAACCACGGCCGAGATCAAGACCAAGCCGACGCAGCACTCAGTGAAGGAATTGCGATCGATCGGCATTCAACCGGACATCCTGGTTTGCCGCTCGGAGCAGGTTTTACCAGCGGAACACCGGCGCAAAATTGCCTTGTTTACGAATGTGCCCGAAAAAGCGGTTATCTCGGCATACGATGTCGACGATCTCTACAAAATTCCGGAGATAATGCACAAGCAGGGTCTCGATGACATCGTCGCGGATCAGCTGCGGCTGGAGGTGCCGCCGGCAAATCTCAGCGAATGGCAGGCCATCGTCGAGGCCAAGCAGAATCCGCAGTCCGAGGTCAACGTGGCGATGGTCGGCAAGTACGTCGAATTGCGTGATGCCTACATTTCTCTGAGTGAGGCGTTGCTGCATGGCGGGATTCATACGCGTACCCGCGTCAACATTCACTATTGCGATTCCCAGCTTATCGAGCGTGACGGCACCGATTGCCTGAGGAACATGGACGCGATCGTGGTGCCGGGTGGATTTGGCGACCGCGGCATCGAGGGCAAGGTCAATGCAGTGCGTTTTGCGCGTGAGCATCAGGTGCCATTCCTCGGCATCTGCCTTGGCCTGCAAGTTGCCATCATCGAGATCGCCCGTCACCTGGCTGGCCTCGAGGGCGCGCACAGCACGGAATTTTCCCGTGGCACCGAGCATCCTGTGGTCGCACTGATTACAGAATGGGAAACCAGCGCTGGTGAGCGGGAACAGCGCGACGAGGATTCCGATATGGGTGGCACGATGCGACTTGGGGCCCAGCAGGTAACTCTGCAGGCTGGTTCACTCGCTGCCTCGGTTTACGGCAAGCTGGAAATCTATGAACGGCACCGCCACCGTTACGAGGTCAACAACAACTATCGCGAGCGGCTCGAGCAGGCGGGTCTCCGGTTCTCCGGAGTCTCCGTTGACAATCTCGTGGAAATGATTGAGCTGCCGGATCATCCCTGGTTCATGGCCAGCCAGTTCCATCCAGAGTTCAGCTCGAATCCCCGCGATGGTCATCCCCTTTTCACGAGTTTTATTCTGGCGGCGCGACAGCATCACAGCGGCGAAATGCCCAGAGCTGCCGAGGCATGAAGCTGTGCGGTTTTGAGGCTGGAGCGGACAAACCGTTTTTCCTGATTGCCGGCACCTGCGTCGTGGAGAGTGAAGCGATGGCGCTGGACACTGCGGGAGAGCTCAAGGAAATCACCGCCGAACTTGGCATTCCGTTCATCTACAAGTCATCCTTTGACAAGGCCAATCGCAGTTCGCAGGCGAGTTTTCGCGGTCCCGGCATGGAGGAGGGGTTGCGCATTCTGTCCGAGGTAAGAAGCCAGCTGGGGGTGCCCGTGCTGACCGATGTGCACGAGGACACTCCGTTTTCCGAGGTGGCATCTGTCGTGGACGTTTTGCAGACACCCGCATTCCTTTGCCGCCAGACTGACTTTATTCTGAAGGTGGCGAGTGCAGGTAAGCCGGTCAACATCAAGAAAGGCCAGTTCCTGTCACCGTGGGAAATGCAGAACGTCGTTGACAAGGCCAAATCGACGGGCAACGAAGACATCATGCTTTGCGAGCGCGGATTTTCGTTTGGCTACAACAACCTGGTTTCTGACATGCGGAGCCTCGCGGTGATGCGTGGCACGGGATGCCCGGTCGTATTCGACGCCACGCATTCCGTGCAGTTACCGGGCAGCAAAGGCAGCGCATCCGGCGGGCAACGTGAATTCATTCCGGTACTGGCGCGTGCGGCCACCGCGGCCGGCATAGCCGGCCTGTTCATGGAGACCCATCCCGATCCGGATAAAGCGCTGAGTGACGGGCCTAACGCCTGGCCGCTGGACAAAATGTACGCGCTCCTTGAGGTCCTGCAGTCAATCGATGCCAGCGTTAAAAAAGACGATTTTCTGGAAGCGGAATACGGCCTGGGCGTATGATCGCCCGCTGGGGCAATCCGCCTACGACGTTAGCGCTCTTGAACTGTTTGCTGCGGACTGACCTTCAGCACTAAAGATCAATCCGCACCGGCCATTCGCATTTCAATTTTGCGATTGTAGGCGGATTGCCCCAGCGAGTGAAATTGTTAATGGAACTGAAATGATCGAGATTGCCGACATCCACGCCCGGGAAATCCTGGACTCCCGCGGCAATCCCACCGTTGAGGCCGAGGTAACGCTCGCAGATGGCAGCTTTGCCCGCGCCGCTGTGCCCTCCGGCGCATCGACGGGAACCCGCGAAGCCGTCGAGCTCAGGGACGGCGACCATTCGCGCTATCTCGGCAAGGGTGTGCGAAAGGCCGTTGCGAATGTGAACGGCGTACTTCGTGCTGCGCTGCTCGCCGAATCGTTTGCGAATCAGCGTGCGCTCGATCAGAAGATGATCGAGCTGGACGGTAGTCCCAACAAGGGCAATCTCGGTGCGAACGCCTTGCTTGCGGTGTCTCTGGCTGCGGCGAAGGCGCAGGCGCAGGCGGAGGGCCAATCGCTTTTCAGGCATCTCGGAGACAGCACCACCATGCCGGTACCGATGATGAACATCATCAACGGTGGTGTGCATGCCGATAACAGCGTCGATATCCAGGAATTCATGATCCTGCCTGTCGGTGCGCCCAATTTTGCGGAAGCACTGCGTTATGGTGCGGAGATTTTCCACTCCCTGAAGAGTGTGCTGCAGGGCAAAGGCCTCAACACCGCGGTCGGGGATGAAGGTGGCTTTGCGCCGGACCTGCCATCGAATCAGGCAGCGCTGGATACCATTGTCGAGGCGATCGAGCGCGCGGGGTTTGCGGCCGGTAAGGAGATTCTGCTCGGACTCGACGTTGCGAGCTCTGAATTCTATGAAAACGGACGTTATGTGCTGGCGTCAGAGGGCAGGGACTTCGATGCCAGGGGCTTCTGTGATTTTCTGGCGGCACTGGTGGATGCCTACCCGATCATTACGCTCGAAGATGGCATGGATGAAGGCGATTGGGACGGCTGGCGACTCCTGACAGAGCGCCTCGGCGACCGGGTGCAGATCGTCGGAGACGACCTGTTTGTCACCAATACGCAACTCCTCAGCCGCGGTATAGAGCAAAAAGTTGCAAATTCTATATTGATAAAACCCAACCAAATCGGTACCTTATCCGAAACTCTTGATGCAATTACTATGGCGGTGGATGCGAGTTATACGGCCGTCGTGTCTCATCGGTCAGGCGAGACCTCCGACAGCACGATTGCAGACATCGCGGTGGGTACGAAAGCAACGCAAATCAAGACCGGGTCACTGTCTCGATCCGACCGCATTGCAAAGTACAACCAGCTGTTGCGCATCGAAGAGGAATTGGGCAACGACGCGGTTTATGCTGGCCGCGCTGCATTCTCGGTGACGGTGCCGGGGTGACAGGTCCGGCATGGGTCGCTTGGGGAATCTGAATTTTGAATGTGCGCTGGATGCTGATCGTGTTGGCGATTGCCGGTTTCGCGGTGCAGGGACAGGTATGGCTGGCGGACGACGGTTTTCGCAAGACTCGCGGCCTGCGCGCAGCCGTCGCGGAGCAGCGCGCGCAAAACCAGGGTTTGCGCGATCGTAATGCCAGCCTTGATGCCGAGGTGATTAATCTCAAGCAGGGCCGTGACGCCGCCGAAGAGCGGGCCCGCACCGATCTGGGCATGATCGGCAAGACCGAGACTTTCTACCAGGTCATTCCCGCCGGCGATTCCGGAATGGTCGCGAATGCAGACAGTCCCTGACTGGACCCGCCTACACGAGGCCCCTGAAATTCAGGGACATATTCGCCAGTCTGCGAGTGATTTCGAGGTTACGGAGGTTCTGGACTACGCACTCTCAGGCGATGGCGAACACGACTATCTCTGGCTCGAAAAACGCGACGCGAACACTACCTGGATAGCGGGCAAACTGGCCAGGCATGCCGGTATCCGGGAGTCGGATGTCGGCTTTGCCGGATTGAAGGACCGTAACGCCGTAACGAGGCAGTGGTTCAGTGTGCGGCGGCCCTCGTCTGCCGGTACCGACTGGGACAGTTTCGGTCTGCCGGGTGTGCGGATTCTCGAGCAGGCGAGGCACGGCCGCAAGCTGCGGCGTGGCGCGCACTCCGGCAATAAATTTCGCATCGCGCTCAGAGGTGTCGACGCGCCAGCGACCACCGTCAATGAGCGCCTCGACTTGATTCGGGTAGCGGGTGTACCGAATTATTTCGGTGCACAACGCTTTGGCCGCGACGGCAACAACCTGCAGTTGGCCACCGACCTTTTCGCGGGCAGGAGACTCCGAAGAAACAAACGCAGCATCGCGTTATCCGCTGCACGTTCGTATCTCTTCAATCACATACTTCAACATCGGGTACGCGAGGGCAGCTGGAACCGCCTGATCCCGGGTGAGTGCGCCTGTCTTGACGGCAGCAACAGCATCTTTGTTGTCGATCACGTCGATCAGGAACTGCAAAAGCGCTGTGAAAATATGGACATCCACCCGGGTGGTGCACTGTGGGGCAGAGGCGAATCGGCCTGCAGCGGCGATATCCTGTTGCTGGAGCAATCGGCAGTTGCCCCATTCGAGGAACTTAAAAAGGGTCTCGAAACGCAAATGGATCAATCACGCAGAGCGCTGCGCCTTGCAGTTCGCGATTTGCAATGGGAGCTTGACACGCAGACACTCTGGCTGGAATTCAGGCTTACGAGGGGAGGATATGCGACGGCCGTTCTGCGGGAGATCGCAAGCTTCCCGTTATGATTGCGATTCTGATGGTGATTGCTGATTGTTTTCTGCGGGTGGATTCTGCCGGTGCTTCAGGCGTGCCCTCTGGACGCTCACGGCATATATAATCGACATCATGCCGAAAAAGAAGTGTGCGTAGGCGGCAGTATTATTCAACCCGTCGTAGAGCGAGTTGCCGAGCAGCAGCAGTCCCACAATGAGATAGAATTTTGGAACTCGTTCGTAGTATTTCGCTGGAATATGCACGGCAATACCTGGGCATTCCTGTGACCGATCTGAGGGGTCAAAATGCGGTAAATGCAGACCTGATGGCAGGTGTTTGTTCACAAAACGCGGATCACCGGGCGAAAATGGAACGAAAGTGCGACCTGCATCACAAATTGGCAGCGTAGCCTGGAGTCAGCAACATGAGTGACGAAACTGCATACGGGGACACTTTTGCCCGGGACCGCCTGCCGCCACGGGAGCTGTGGCCGGAGTTCCGGTTTGACCTGCCGGAGTTGCAGTATCCGACGCGCATGAACTGCGCTACTGCACTGCTGGACGAAGCGGTGGCCAGCGGCCACGGCGACCGCCCGGCAATATTTGCTGACAGCAGTACGATGACCTATCGGGAGCTTCTGTCGGAGGCCAATCGCATCGCCAGGATTCTGACCGAGGATCTTGGCCTGGTACCGGGTAATCGCGTGCTCCTGCGCTCGTCAAACAGCCCGATGCTGGCCGCGTCATGGTTTGCAGTGATGAAGGCGGGCGGTATCGCAGTGACCACCATGCCGTTGCTGCGGGCAGCCGAGCTTAAGCAATTTGTGCGCAAGGCAGAGATTAGCCACGCGCTTTATGATGACCGGCTGGCAGAGGACATCGCCAAGGCGGCAGTCGAGACGGGCCTGTTATCGAAGCGGCTTGGCTTCTCCGAGCTTGCCGCCCGTGCAATGTCCAGGAGCGACGAGTTCCAGAATGTCAACACGTTGCGCGATGATGTCTGTTTGCTGGCTTTCACCTCCGGCACCACCGGCCAGCCGAAAGCGACGATGCATTTCCATCGCGATGTGCTTGCGATGGCCGACGTGGTCGGCCGCCATTTGCTGCAGACACAAGCTGAGGATCGCTTTGTCGGTTCCCCGCCCCTGGGTTTCACGTTCGGTCTCGGTGCGCTACTGGTATTTCCGCTGCGGTTTCGTGCCGCGGCTATCCTGGTCGAGACCCCTAAGCCGGAATCGTTGCTGGCGGCAATCGGCAAGTTTCGCGCCACTGCTTTGTTCACAGCGCCAACGATGTACCGCACACTGATGCCAATGCTAGCCGGACATGACATCTCCAGCCTGAAGCGCTGCATCTCCGCAGGTGAGGCATTATCCGCATCCACGTCCGACGCGTGGCACGAGAAGACGGGCATCAGAATCATCGATGGCATCGGCACGACAGAGATGACCCACATTTTTATTGCTGCGTCGGGCGACGACATACGTCCTGGCGCTACCGGCAAGCCGCTACCGGGGTACCAGGCGTGCGTGTTCGATGACCAAAATCAGCCGTTGCCGGCGGGCAGCATGGGCCGGCTGGCTGTCAAGGGACCCACCGGCTGCCGCTATATGGACGATGAAGAGCGGCAAAGAGCCTATGTCGTCAATGGCTGGAACGTCACTGGCGATACGTACAGGCACGACGAAGACGGTTATTTCTGGTTTCAGGCGCGCGCCGACGACATGATTGTCTCAGCGGGTTACAACATCGCGGGCCCGGAAGTCGAAGACGCTTTGCTAGGCCACGACGTCGTGGCCGAGTGTGCAGTGGTGGCCTCGCCCGATGAGGCGCGCGGCAACATCGTGAAGGCATTCGTCGTACTGCGAGAAGGTCATGATCCGACGGATGCACTCGTCAGGATTCTTCAGGATTTCGTGAAACAGGCCATCGCACCGTACAAGTATCCCCGGGCGATTAAGTTCGTGGACGAACTGCCGAAAACCCACACCGGCAAGGTGCAACGATTCCGGCTGCGGGAATCCGGGACGGAAGCTTAGACAGCACCTCCTGGGCAAGATCTGCGAGTTGTTCCTAGTCGAGACCGAGGTCGAAACCAGCCGACATTTCTTCGTGAGAAAACGCGCGGAATGCAATCAGTGTTTCGGTCTCGAGCATCCCCTCCTGGTCCCGCATCGCGTCGCTGACCACATCGGCCAGGTCTTCATTCTGGGCAACCTTGACGATTGCAACGAGATCGTAGCGACCTGCCACCGAGAATACTTCGCTGACACCCTTCATATTGGCAATTTTCTGCGCCAGATCGGGAATCCGGTTTCTTTCAGACTTGATCAGGACTATCGCCGTTACCATACTTTTTGACTCCAGGGTTCCCGGGATGACAGATATGTAAAGCCTATCACCTGGCAGGCGAGCGATGCGAGTGCCTTCGACCTCACAGTGATTTTATTATTGCCAGGCGCTGGTTCGAACTACTTCAGATAATTGTCGAACCAGGCCAACCAGCGCTCGAGGCGATCCTTCTCGAATGTGGGCCGCCGGATACCGTGATGCTCGTCCGGATAAACGACTAACTGGGTTTCCCGACCCAGGCGTTTCATTGCAATGTACATCTGCTCCGAGTTAATGATCGGCACGTTCCAGTCCAGCGCGCCACCCATCCAGAGGGTCGGCGTTGTGATCGCTTCCACCTTTGAAAATGGCGAAAGCTTCACCCACCGCTCCGGATGTTCCCACGGTAATCCGAATTCGAGTTCGTACATCAATTGATAATGATCATGACCGTAGTTTGCGGTAACCAGGCCTAAGCTCGCGCCTGAAGTTGCTGCTTTGAATCGGGTGGTTTGCGTAATCACATAATTGGTAAGGATGCCGCCGTAAGACCAGCCCCCGACACCCAAACGATCGGGGTCGACGAGTCCAATCTCAATGCCATGATCGACTGCCGCCATCACGTCCTGAAAATCCCTGTCGCCCCACGCGGCGACCGTGCCTTGTGCAAATTCTTCGCCATAGCCCGTTGAGCCCCTGGGATTCGGCATAATCACTGCGTAGCCATTAGCGGCGAACAATTGTGCAACCTCGGAAAAACTGTAGGAGAATTGCGAGGCAGGACCGCCGTGCAGCCATAAGATCGTTGGATATCGTTGCGACGAATGGTGGCCGACAGGTTTGACATAGAAGGCCTCGACCGGTGTGCCGTCCGCGCTTTCAAACCGTAACTTTTCAACCTCGGCGCGAGCGACGCCGTCAAGCAAATCACCATTAACATGCGTCAGTGGCGCCAGGTTGCCGCCATCGAAAGTGTAAAGCTCCGTCGGCTGGTCCGCCTGTGCAACGAGCAATACCGTGTGACCGCCGCCGCTTGCATAGTCACGCACGGTCACCTGGCGTTCCAGATGTCTTTCCAGATTGCTGCCGTTCGTCCTGACAGAAGCAAAATGGACCTGGCCGCTGTCCTCGAGCCGGAAAAGAATATGACGGCCGTTCGCGGAAAACTCCGGATCCGAGATATTGCGATCAAGATCCGGCGTCAATATCCGTCGTTCGTCTCTGCCGACTTCGGTAATGGCCAGTCTGCGCGTTGGTGTCAACGCGGACCCGCCGATGTCCAATCCTGTCGAGCTTACGTACGCAATGCTCTTGCCATCCGGACTCCACGTGGGCGAAAAATCGCGTCCCGGGTGCGACGTCACCTGCACCAGTGGATGATCATTGCCGTCAACAGAGACACTCCAGATGTCGGTTCCGTAATTCAGATCCGGATTTTCAGACCTGTCACCGACGAAAGCGATCGATTTGCCATCGGGGCTCCACACCGGATCGGAATCATCGTAGTCACCGAAAGTGACTTGCACGGGTTCCTCTTCACCGGGTGTGTACACGTATATATGTGCCCTGCGGCGATCAAGGTAGCCAACGTAGTCCTGTTTGAACTGCATGCGGTCAATGACGTGCGGCAGGGGCTGCTCGTCGTCTTCTTCATCTTCCGTCAGATCGGCAGGGCGGGGGTCCCGGATTATCAATAACATCCGGCTGCCATCGGGCGACCAGTCATAGTTGTCGACGCCTTGTTTGACGCTGGTGACCTGCGTGGCCTCACCGCCGAGTCGATTCAGATTCCAGACTTGTGACCTGGCCTTTTCGCCCTTCGATGCCTTGAAGGACAGATACTTGTTGTCCGGACTCCACCGCGGGCTGCTGGCCGACGTATCGGCAGACGTCATCGGAATCGGATCGCCCCCGGATGTTGCAACAACCCAGATCTGTGTCACCGATTTGTCTTCCTCCAGGTCACGCTGACGAACGGTGTACGCAACCAGTTCACCATCGGGACTGACCTGCGGATCGCCGATCGATTTCATCGCCAGGATATCGTCAATCGTGATCAGCCTTTCATCGTCCTGGGCCATGGCAAAAACAGGCAACAACAAAAGAACCAGTGAGAGCGAACTGCGAACAGGTTTGGCGTGCATTTTCCGTCCTTTTCTTATTGTCATCGCAGGAGTCACTTAAGCGCGATGCATTCCCCCGATGCGCCGAAATATGGGCTGACACAGGATAGCGGAAATCCGCAATTCAAACCATTTGGCGGGATAACTACGAGCGGAATACGCCGGCCGGGTGCAATTACCGCGGAAACCTTTCCTCCCAATCACATGAGGAAGTCAGCGTAAGCTGTTCTTCGAGACGCCCAAACGACATCTGTTTTCGATTGTCATCCGCCACCTCAATAATCTCGTCAGCTCTTCCTGAGCAGGACATAGACGGCGCCGGTGCCGCCATCGATTTGTCTTGCCGACACAAACGCCAGCACCTCATCCCATTGTTTTAGCCACTTGTTCACTTTGTTTTTTATGACAGGCCCGCGATCGCCGGAGCCAAGTCCTTTGCCGTGGACGATGCGGATGCAGGTGCAGCCGCGCAATTCACACGCCCCGATGAATTCTTGGAGCGCGTCTTTTGCTTGCACTACGGTCATGCCGTGCAGGTCGATCTCGTCCTGCACGCTGAATTTGCCGCGTCCGAGTTTGCGCATGGTTCGCCGGCCGACGGACGGCCGGTGAAAATGCAGGCTTGCGCCGGCACCTGTTTCGGTTTCATCGATGTCGGCATCGAGACTCGCGGCCAGTGCCTCTCGTTCGTCCCGGCGTGCAAAGCGAGCACGCGTACTGACCCTCGGCCGGTGCTCCGGTGCCTGGTTTGTCTGCGGCAGCGGTTTCGCATCACCTATCAGGCGACGGAACAAGCTGACGTCATCTTCGGTGATGCTTTCAGAGTCTTTTTTTCGGGCCATCGGGAATACCCGGATTAGCGCTATGGTGTCGGGGAAACATTGAGTATAGTGAGCGCGTCCTTCACGGCCAATGCAGATAGCAAGCAACCATTGCGTCAGTCTGACGAAGAAATCAACAAACAGTGAAAATTCTGGTTAGTAACGACGACGGCTACATGGCGAAGGGCATTATTGCACTCGCAGACGCCCTGTCCGAAATCGCCGAAATTGTCTTGATGGCACCCGACCGGAATCACAGCGGTGCCAGTAATTCACTGACGCTGCACTCGCCGCTCAGGGTCCACCAGGTCGAGGAAAACCGGTTTTTCGTCAACGGCACGCCGTCTGATTGCGTGCATCTGGCCTTGTCGGGCTACCTTTCGGACGACCCGGATCTGGTCGTATCCGGCGTCAATCATGGCGCCAATCTCGGCGACGATGTCATCTATTCAGGCACGGTCGCAGCGGCGATGGAAGGCCGCTTCCTCGGCCTCCCGGCAATTGCGGTGTCCCTCGTCGGCCAGCACGGCAAGCATTTCGCCACCGCCGCCAGGGTGGCTTGCGATCTGGTAAAGCGATTACAGAGCAAGCCCCTGCCAGGCGACATCATTTTGAATGTGAATGTTCCGGACCTGCCTTTTGATCGCCTGGCCGGTGTCGAGATCACCCGGCTGGGTTTTCGCCATCGCTCGGAGCCATTGGTCAGGAACAAGGATCCGCAGGGCCGGACAATTTACTGGATTGGCCCCGCCGGGCCGGGACAGGATGCGGGTCCCGGAACCGATTTCGAGGCGGTCGAGCGTGGGGCGGTCGCTGTAACGCCGCTCAAGGTCGACCTGACGCGGCACGAGTCTCTTCCTCAGCTCAGGGACTGGCTGGCCGCATGATGCAGTGGGCGGACAGCATCCAGGGAATCGGCATGACGTCCGCACGCACGCGCGATCGTCTTGTGGATCGTCTTAAGAAACACGGCATCCGGTCTTCCGCGGTACTGGAACAGATCCGCAATGTGCCGCGGCACCTGTTCGTCGATGAGGCCCTGGCGAGTCGTTCCTACGAAGATACCGCATTGCCAATCGGTCACAGTCAGACGATTAGCCAGCCCTATGTCGTCGCGAAAATGACCGAAGCGTTGCTCGCTGACTTTGCTGGTGACAAGGTGCTCGAGATTGGCACCGGCTGCGGCTACCAGACTGCCGTGCTGGCGCCCCTGGTGAAGGAGATTTACACCGTCGAGCGCATTCCGGAGTTATTAAGAAAGGCGAAGCAGCGCCTCCGGCAACTGGACATCTATAACGTCAGGTTTCGGCTCGGCGATGGCTGGGAGGGCTGGCCGAAATACGCGCCTTACGATGGAATAATCGTCGCCGCAGCCGCAACGGAATTACCGCAGAAGCTGCTTGAACAGATCGCGCCTGGCGGCAGGCTGATCATGCCGGTCGGTCCCTCGGGTGCCCAGGAGTTGACCATGGTCCGCAGGCGCGACGATCATTTCGAGCAAGTTTCGCTGGGTGGCGTAAGTTTTGTTCCGCTTGTCAAAGGGAAATAGCAAGAAAATCAATATGTTTTGTAGTCTACTTAGACCCAATTCTGTGACTTGGGAACAGATCTGACGATGCGGCTGTTTGGGCCTTTGTATGATCGTGTCCTGAACTGGGCCAAGCATCCGCACGCCGTGCGTTATCTCGGCGCAATGAGTTTCGCCGAGTCTTCGTTTTTCCCGATACCACCGGATGTCATGCTCGCGCCGATGTGCCTCGCGAATCGCGCCAGGGCGTGGCGTTTTGCCACCATTACCACGGCTGCGTCGCTGGCCGGAGGTATCGCCGGGTATGCGATCGGCTACTTTCTGTTCTCGGCAATCGAACCGTGGCTGCATTCGATGGGCTACTGGACGGCCTATTTGCGTGCCAGGGAATGGTTCGACAACTGGGGCATCTGGGCAGTATTTGTCGCCGGTTTTTCGCCGATTCCCTACAAGATTTTTACTATATCGGCGGGAGTCGTGATGCTGAGTTTTCCGGGCTTTGTTGTCGCCTCGCTGATCGGTAGAGGGGCGAGATTCTTTCTCGTGGCAGGGTTGGTCATCGCCGGCGGCGAGCGGATGGAGTCAACGATCGCCACCTATATAGAGAGAATCGGCTGGGGCGTCGTCGCCCTGGCCGCCGGCATTGGCGGCTTGATCTGGCTTAATCACCAGTGACGAGTCGGCGAGCCAATCGTGTCAACAGGATCCGAAAATTTCTGCAGCCATAGCCGACCGGCGCTGTTGCTGGCGGTTGCATTGCTGTTGACGGCCTGTGGTCCGTCATCGCTTTGGGAACAGCCGCCACCGGATCAGCATATCGTCCGCTCCGGAGAGACACTTTTCACCATTGCGTGGCGTTATGGCAGGGATCATCGCGATCTCGCGCGCTGGAACAACCTTGGCGATGGTTCGTTGATCTATCCCGGCCAGGTCATACGCCTGAACGGACCCCCGGCCAGCACGACTGCCGGCCGCAAAACCCCGGCCAGCAAGCCAGCAGGCCGCCCGCTGCCTGGCAGCAAGTCCCCGCCGCCGCCAGCGTGGGCCTGGCCGACAAGCGGCAGGATCGTCGCGGATTTTTCTGGCCGGCCTGGTTCAGGGACCGGTTTGTTGATCGCTGGCAGGGCCGGCCAGCCGATAAGAGCGGCAGCAGCCGGCCGAGTCGTTTATTCCGGAGGTGGACTAATCGGTTATGGACAGCTTATTATCCTTAAGCACAACGACACCTACCTTAGTGCCTACGGGCACAACGCGTCGTTGCTGGTCAAGGAAGGCGACAACATTAAGAAAAGCCAGCGTATTGCGACCATGGGGGAGGGGCCGGGACAAGAGCCGCGACTGCTTTTTGAAATCAGGCGCAATGGCGAGCCGGTTAACCCGCGACAATATCTGCCTGCGCGATAATTCGACCTGATGGTCAAATGACGTCAGTGGTTACAACTCCCGGATAAGGAGAGGAGTTGTACTGTGGGCGAGACGCATGTCTCAGCAGATCCAACTGAGCGGCGGTCAACAACTGTCGCAAGCCCACCTGCGCAACCCGAAGTCCTCAGATCCACGCTCGAAAAGAAAAAGTCAGTTGCAAAGGCCCGCGGTCACGACGCCACCAGCCTGTATCTGAACGAAATCGGTGTAGCGAAACTGCTGACCGCGGCGGAGGAGAAAAAATTCGCGCGACGCAGCAGGAAAGGTGACGAGGCAGCGCGCCATCGCATGATCGAAAGCAATCTGCGGCTGGTGGTCAAAATCGCCCGGCACTATTACAACCGCGGACTGCCGCTACTCGACTTGATCGAAGAGGGGAACCTCGGTCTGATTCACGCGGTGAAGAAATTCGATCCCGAGAGGGGTTTTCGATTCTCGACCTACGCAACCTGGTGGATTCGTCAAACCATCGAGCGGGCCATCATGAATCAGTCGCGGACGGTCAGGTTGCCGATCCATATCATCAAGGACATCAACACAGTGCTCAGGGCGTCGAGAAGTCTGTGCCATTCCCGGGAAACGGCCCCGACACCGGCAGAAATTGCTGACTACATGGAGCGTGATGTAGAGGATATCGAGAGGTTGCTCGGGCTGCATAACCGGGTCACCATTGGCTCATCCGGAAGTGCCGGGACAAACGAGGATCGCGGAGCGCTGGATTTTCTGCCGGCACGGCAGGAGGCAGAACCCGCACAATGCGCGCAAAAAGAACGCGTTCACGCCATTCTCGATGGATGGATATTCAAACTGAACGACAGACAACGTGCGGTTGTTGAACGCCGATTCGGGCTACATGGCTATCGGCGTTTGACGCTGGAGGAGATTGGGCGGGAAATTGGCGTTACGCGGGAGCGCGTACGGCAGATTCAGATCGATGCGCTGAAGAATCTCAAGAGCATGATTGAGAGTCACGGCGCTAACAGCGAATCGCTTCTGGATTGAAACGGTGCCGGCACCGTCTTGTTATTCCGCAATGATAAGGATGGCCGCGGCGTCCCGACCCTCGCTGACCAGGATATTGAAGGTGCGGCAGGCGGCTGGCGTATCCATCGTCTCGAAACCAATGCCACGCCGGGCCATCGCAAACACGAGTTCTCGTGGCGGGCGCTGCGGTTTCCAGCCGGTGCCGAAAATCACAATTTCCGGATGCCTCGACAGCAGGTCATGCAGATCCTGCACCTGCAATGCTGCAACATTGCCTATTGATATGCCGCGCTGAATCTCGTCCCTGAAGAGCACCACGTTCTCCGCGATGGTTTCGTCGCCGATCTGAATGGCGCCGGGTTCGACCTGGCGCACAGTCACGGCAGATATCTGGTCGCGCGTAAAATTCACTGGAACCCCGGCAAATACTGACTGGCGGATGCGTTCATTGCTGCGCACGGTTAACATGCGTGGACGCAGGCCCTCATCATACAAAATCAGGCTGGTCGAGCAACCTGGTCGCGACGCCACAGGCTGACAGGAATTGGCACAATCTCATTACCCATCGCATGCGGTCATCGTGTTGCCAGCGGGCAGGCACGGCAGGGTGGGGCGTCAGGACCACAGGAAATGGCTGTCGAGAGGTCGTATTCGATCACCTGGTGGTCCGGGAGAGATGCTGGCCGGCGTGTTGCGCGCAATCAGCCATTCGGTTCCGGGACAAGGGCTCGCCGCACTGCGATTCTGGGGTCAAAGCGGCGAACGACCTGGCGCATGGCTTGCCGCCGCAGACCCGGTGCACCTCGAAGCACGCCTTGATCACCTGTGTCTTTATGCATTGCGTGGTGACGATATTTCGCGAACGGATCTGCGGGACTTATTCGATCACCTGCAGAAAACCCTGGGTGACGATGAACGCTATACATTTGCGAGGCTCGGGCACTTTGGCTACCTGCATGGTCATGAGCCAATTGCTACCGCGGCTGTATCGCCCGAGGTGGTCGATGGTCGCGCGCCCGATGAATTCATGCCGGCAGGTGATCATGCGGTCACTCACGATCACTTGCTGGGCGAGACGCAGATGGCGTTACACGATCACGAGGTGAATCAGCGACGTAGCCTGTGCGGCAGGCGGTCCGTCAACTCGATCTGGTTCTGGGGTGGCGGTATTGCGCCTGAAAAAGACGCGCTGCCGATTCCACCGTTGTTTGCTCACGATCCCTTGTTCAAAGGATACTGGAATAGCTGTACGGGACTCATCGATTCCTGGGAAGGAAATTTCGATGATTGCCTGAACAAAGCGGCGGACGGTTTTGTCGCCGTTGTTCCGGACGAGATTGATTATGCACAGCCTGAGGCAATGGCAACCTGCCTGGAAAACCTGCGAGTTATTCTGAGGCGGGGTGACTTACGAGCGCTGACGCTGCTGTTTCGCGATGGATTGAAAATCGAAGTCGAAAAAAAGGATGCATTTCGATTCTGGCGTAAAGTGTCGCCGTTGTTGATGGAAGCAGGTAACAATGCCTGAACGACGTGTTCGCCCCCTCAGGAAAAGAACCGCTGCCGATAGCGCCGGTTCTGATGGCCTACTGCAGCTTGATCCAATATTGCGACGCCTGTACTCGGCGCGCGGGGTTACCGGGCCTGAGCAACTCGACTACACGCTGCAGCGCCTGGTGCCGGTTCGCACATTGAGCGGTATCGATGCGGCTGTCGCACTTCTTTTGAAACATCGCAAAAACCGGATCATCGTCATCGGAGATTTCGATGCCGACGGCGCAACCAGTACGGCGCTGGTCATCCGCTGTTTACGCGAATTCGGAATCAACGATGCGGGCTACCTGGTGCCGAATCGCTTTGAATTCGGCTATGGCTTGTCGCCGGAAATCGTACGTGTGGCAGCGGAGCGCTCACCTGAGCTGTTGATAACCGTGGATAACGGCGTGTCGAGCGTGGAGGGCGTCGAAGAAGCACATCGGCTCGGCATCGAGGTGCTGATTACCGATCACCATTTACCCGGCGCGGAATTGCCGAAGCCGGACGCCATGCTCAATCCGAATCTTGACGACAATGATTTCGCCAGTCCACACCTGGCGGGTGTCGGTGTTGCGTTCTACCTGATGGCCGCGCTCGGCCGCAGCCTGGAGGCGGATGGACTCTCCGGAGCGGCCAGGGTGCCTGCCAGTTATCTTGACCTCGTTGCCTTAGGGACCGTCGCCGACGTCGTGACGCTGGACCATAACAATCGCGTCCTCGTGCAGCAGGGCTTGCAGCGAATTCGGGCCGGAAAGGCTGTGCCCGGAATAGCGGCGCTTTTTCAGCAGGCGGGGCGATCGCCTGCGCGGGCTGTCAGCGCTGACCTCGGTTTCGTGGTCGGTCCACGACTGAATGCGGCAGGTCGCCTCGAAGACATGTCAGTTGGCATTGAGTGCTTGCTTACTGATGATGCACAGGCCGCAGCGCAACTCGCAGCAACGCTCGATGAGATCAACAAGGAACGCCGCAGCATTGAGGCAAAAATGCGGCAGGACGCGTTTGCCTACGTCGATGCGATCGACGCACGAGACCTGCCGGCATGCGTGTGTCTTTACGATGAGGAATGGCACCAGGGTATCGTCGGCCTGATTGCATCACGCGTGCGTGAGCGTTGCGACCGTCCCGTTATTGCGTTTGCCCGTGAAGATGATGGAGTCCTCAAAGGATCGGCACGCTCGATCAACGGCGTGCACATTCGTGATCTGCTCGAAGCGGTGTCATCGGCAAAGCCGGGGCTGATAAGCAAGTTCGGTGGGCATGCGATGGCGGCGGGTCTGAATATTCCGGAGCAGCGCTTTTCCGAGTTCTCGGCAGGTGCCGCACACCAAATGAGCCGGCTTTACCCGGGGGCCGATTTCAGTGGTGCGATTCTTACCGATGGCGATTTGCCTGCTGCTGCCATGAATCTGAAGTTTGCGAAGGTGTTGCGGGAAGCAGGGCCCTGGGGCGCCGGGTTTCCCGAACCGGTGTTCACCGGAGATTTCGTGATCGACGAGCAACGGACGGTTGGCGACAATCATCTCAGGTTTCGCGTGCGCCCGGCATCCGGTGGCGACCCGGTCGACGCAATCGCATTCAACCAGGCTGGGCCGGTTTACCGTGGCGTCGTGCAATTGACCTATCGCCTCGATGTCAACGAGTACCGGGGTTTCGAGTCGCCGCAACTCATTGTCGAGCAGATCGTCAACATTGCCTGACTGTCGTGATAACATCCCGCGTCTTTTTGAAACAGCTTGCGAACGTCAATGGAAACCGGCCAGATCAGGCAGACCATCTCTGACCTCACGGAACGCGTGACCGCGTTAAGGGGGTATCTTTGACTACGACACCCAGGCTGAACGCCTGACCGAGGTCCAGCGCGAGCTCGAACAACCCGATGTCTGGGACCAACCCGAGCGTGCCCAGGCTCTTGGCCAGGAACGCTCGCAGCTCGAGAAGATTGTTGCAACCCTGGATACGCTGACACGAGGCCTTGCAGATGCCGGCGACCTGCTGGAACTCGTCGTGGAAGAGGACGATAGCGACACGCTGGATGCGCTCGTGTCCGATCTCAAGGGCTTCGAAATCGAGATTGATTCGCTTGAATTTCGCCGCATGTTTTCAGGTGAGCTCGATAACAGCAACGCGTTCCTCGACATTCAATCCGGCGCCGGCGGCACCGAAGCCCAGGATTGGGCGAACATGCTCCTGAGGATGTATCTGCGCTGGGCCGAGTCGCACGATTTCAAGACGGAGATCATCGAGGCATCCGCCGGCGAGGTTGCCGGAATCAAAAGTGCGACCATCCTGATTTCAGGCGAATTCGCCTACGGCTGGTTGCGCACCGAGACCGGTGTACATCGGCTGGTGCGGAAATCTCCGTTCGATTCCGGGAACCGGCGTCATACGTCGTTCGCATCGGTATTTGTTTCGCCCGAAGTGAATGACGACATCGACGTCGACGTCAATCCGTCGGACCTCAGGATCGATGTCTATCGGGCCAGCGGCGCCGGCGGCCAGCACGTCAACCGCACAGAATCTGCGGTGCGCATTACGCATTTACCGACGAACATAGTTGTCCAGTGCCAGAACGACAGGTCGCAACACAAAAACAAGGCGACGGCGATGAAGCAATTAAATGCGAAACTCTATGAACTGGAGTTGCAGAATCGTCGTGCAAAAGCTCTGGAAGTGGAAGACAGCAAGTCCGACGTCGGCTGGGGCAGCCAGATTCGCAACTATGTACTCGATCAGAGCCGCATCAAGGATTTGCGTACCAACATTGAAACCGGTAACACTCAGGCTGTATTGGATGGCGGGCTGGACGAATTTATTGAGGCAAGCCTCAAGCAGGGACTTTAAGTGAGTGCAGGAAAGGACAAACGGGACGAGAACGAACTGATCGCCGAGCGCCGGCGCAAGCTGACTGCGTTGCGTGCATCCGGCAATCCCTACCCGAATGATTTTCGCAGGAATGCCCTGGCGGACGAGGTACATCAGAGCTACGGCAAGCACGAAGACGAGCATCTGCGGGGGCAAGCAATTCGTGTGACCGTTGCCGGCCGCATGATGGTCAAGCGCGTAATGGGCAAAGCGAGCTTTATCAAGTTGCAGGACCGAACCGGTCAGATACAGCTGCGTCTGGAGCGGGACCGGTTGCGCGAGGGCTTGTACCAGGAATTCAAGAAATGGGATGTCGGCGACATCCTTGGTGCATCAGGGACCCTGTTCAAGACCAGGACCGGCGAATTAACGGTGATGGCCGACGAACTGCGTTTGCTGACAAAGTCTTTGCGACCATTGCCCGAAAAATTTCATGGGCTTGCCGACCAGGAGATTCGTTATCGGCAGCGCTACGTCGACCTGATCATGAATGAAGACACGCGTAACGTATTCAAAAGGCGTTCGCAAATCATCACCTACATTCGCGCATTCCTGGACTCCCAGGATTACCTCGAAGTCGAAACACCGATGATGCAGACAACGCCAGGCGGCGCGATCGCGAGGCCGTTTACGACCCATCACAATGCACTCGACATGTCGCTTTACCTGCGGGTCGCACCCGAACTCAATCTGAAGCGTCTCACCGTCGGCGGATTCGAGCGTGTTTACGAAATCAATCGCAATTTTCGTAACGAAGGCGTGTCCACCCAGCATAATCCCGAATTCACGATGCTCGAGTTGTATCGGGCCTACGCTGATTACGAAGACCTCATCGTTATGATCGAGGCACTTTTGAAAGGTTTGTCGCAGGCGGTGCTTGGCGAGAAGTCAGTGACCTATCAGGGCGAGACTTATAATTTCGACAAACCGTTCGCGCGAATAACCGTCGAAGAAGTAATCGCCAGGTTCAATCCGGACATCGACCAGGCCAGGATCCGCGACCGGGAGTACCTGGTGCCGGTCGCGGAAAAGCTCGGTATCAAAGTCGAGGACAACTATCAAAGCGGCAAGCTGCAAATCGAGATATTCGAGAAGACCTGCGAAGACCGGTTGCGGCAGCCTGCGTTTATTGTCCGTTATCCGACCGAGGTTTCTCCGCTGGCACGCAAAAATGATGAGGATCCGTTTGTAACGGATCGCTTCGAGTTATTTATCGGCGGACGGGAAATCGCCAACGGATTCTCGGAATTGAATGATTCGGAAGACCAGGAGGAGCGCTTCAGGGCACAGGCCGAAAACCGGACGGCCGGTGACGACGAGGCGCTGGTTTTCGATGCGGACTACATCCGCGCGCTGGAATACGGTCTGCCACCGTGTGCCGGACTGGGTCTTGGAATCGACCGGCTGGTCATGCTGTTCACGGATTCGCCTTCGATCAGGGACGTATTGCTATTTCCCCATATGCGCCCGGAAGTGTTTGACTAGTTGATCAAGCTCGGTCATGAGGGATATTCACCGTCCCAAGCGTATTTCGCCGTGCGGACAATGAAGCACAATCGTAAGCAACGAATTTAGCGCTTGTTCCACGTCGATATTCAGGCCCAGCAGCTGGATAAGCCCTTGCAGTTGATCTGCTCCCGGGTCTTTGATCTCGAGCGACCCGAGTTCACAGCCGCCCGGTGAGGATTCGGAAGGGTGGACCGATGCCTCACCCCATTCGATGAAGAAAGGTGCTCCAGCAAGATCCGGGGCCGCCAGGTCGAAAACGGTCCAATGGAGTGTCGACCCGTTCTTCTGCCGCCGCGAACCCGGAACCGGTTCGGTAACTTCATAGCCAGCGCTGGCGAGTCGAGCCGCGGTCTGCGTGATGTCATCAGTAGACACTGCCCACATCACCGGCGTGAGCTCCGCTAGCTCAGCGAGGAAGCGTAGAGATTCCGTGACGTTGGCACCTGGCCGTGGCGCGAGAAGCTCCAGATAGGTCCGCTCTCCGAGGCTGACCAGTGCGTTATGCGTCCCCCTGTCCGGATGTTCGCCACCATACGCAGGACGGACCCCGGTCAGCTCCTCGAATTCCCTGACGCCTGCGTCCAGATCTGCGACTCCGATGACCAGGTGGTCGATTTGCAACGGCTCCTGTTGAACCTGACTATCAGCCGAGACGGACAAGGCCGGCATGAACACTGAAACCAATCCAGGAATGACGGAAAGAATTCGCATTTTTCTCAGCCCACATACTTATTATCATACTGCGATCCAGCCACGACAATCTTGTACCAGGTTTAATCAGGCTATGCCGGTGGCATCGCCTACCAGGTCTATGGTGAGGAACCCGAGCGCACGATACTGATCACAGATGACCTCCGCAAAGTCTTGGGAATAGTAGGATCCAACCAGGTAGCCGGACCCGCCTGCAACTGCAATTTTCTCGATGTTGGGCAGGAGCGCGGCGATGGCTGTGTCCTGATCGCGATTTTGCGGCGCGATGAGGACGGTGAATTTCGCTTCAATGTTGGACTCATCCATATAACTGAGAAGAAATTGGTGCACTTCACCGAGGATCAACGCCTCCTGGTCGGAAACGTTTTCATCAACCTTTACGAGCGCGTGGAGCACATCGATCAATTGCGCTACCTGTTCAGCAGGTGGCGATGTTTTCAGGTAACGCGCCACCGTGTCTCGCGTCTTGATGAAACTGACTGACTGCTCCAGCTCCGCCAGTTTCTTGTGTTGTTCCCAGTCAATATCGAGGTGCCAGGTATCGGCGAATGATTGAATCAACTCTTTTTCGCGGTCGGCCAGATCCTGATCGATATAGGCGAACCGCGCAAAAATCTCCAGAATTAATTCGCCGCCGGATGGTCGAAAAAATGATGTTGCGAGGTAGCCTACTTCAGATTTCTCAAGCTTTAAGGCTTCCTTTACCCGCGTCCAGAATGTCTTGTTTCGGTCGACCTGTACCCACAGGCGAGAACCGATGAGAACCGAAAGTACGCCGGCAAATATCCAGATTATGCTGTCAATCATGCCTTGCCACTGAGCAACGAACAGAAAGTTGAGGGCAAAAAATGACAGCGGAATAATATCGAAAACATTTCCCATGATCGAAACACTGTCGGCAACTTCAGCGATATGTTTTCTTTTCCATATTTTATTGATTTTCAGATACGCGGCTGCAACAGAAAATCCGAGCGATGCGTAGGCCATGGTGCTGATGAACGATTTGAAGAGTTCCATGATCGCCTTATCCATATAGTTGTGTGCCCAATGAATGGCACAGTTTGCTTGTTTTTGTGCGAATGGTGATGCTAATTGTAACGCTATTCTCGTTTTGTGAAAATCATGTGGCAATTTGCAGAGTTTTTTCGGAAGCAAATTTCTACCAGTTGTGCAACGCACAACAGAATCACAGTTTGTAGCGCCGCAACCACGGCAGTTGCGTCGCGCCGCGTCAATAGGTACGGATAAATCCTGACGGCGCTGCGTCAACCGGCAACAGATGCATTCACCATCGAACCTGAATTTGCAGCCCCGCCGATTTCCCGTCGCTCCACGCCGTTACACGGACGCCATCATCAAGCGGCCTGGTCAGCAGGTACGAGGAGGTGATGCCGACGGCCATGCCGCCGATGATGTCGGCGGTATCATGATCGTCGGTTTCGATGCGCAGCCAACCGACGTAAGCGGCTACCAGGTACGCGGGTATCCCCGGGCGCCAGCCATACCGTCTCTGTACGAACGTGGCCGAAGCGAAAGCGATTGCTGCGTGCCCGGACGGGAACGCGTGGCTGCTGCTGCCGTTGGGTGCATCTTTGTCGACGATCGTATTCAGCGCAAGCGCGCTGATTGTTGACAGGGTCAGCGATTTCGTGAGCGCCCACGCTCCCCGTTTGTCCTGTTTGTTCGACGTCAGCAAGTATGCGCCCGCGGGTAGCGCCAGCATCAGTGCATCAGCCTGCTTGCCCTTGTTTGACTCAGCGTTACAGTCCAGACTGCTGAAAGCCGCGATGACGACGAACAAGGTGAATCGTAAACCTGTTCTTGTCCGCGGTCTGATGGCCATTATTAAATCAGCGGAGCTGTCTCGAATGACGATGATTACAACCGGTAAGGCAGAGGAACCGGGGTCGCGGTTGCGTCGTTAATAGTCAGTGACCGGTCATGCAGTGCGACCGGCGTGACGGCGAGCAGGTCCTTGCCCGAGATATTCACCACGCTGCCGACGTCACGCTCATCATCGGATAGTTTGTCTCCGATCGCAATATGACGTGCATCGCATCGATAGTGCATCAGGCGTCTTTTGCTCTGACCCAGGTGTTCCGTGCGCGCGACGACTTCCTGGCCGGTATAGCATCCTTTGTCAAAACTGATTGCGCCGACGCGGTCGAGATTCAGCATGTGCGGTGTAAATTTCTCGGTGTTTTCCGATGTGATATCCGCGAGCCCGGCGCGAATTTTCATAGTTGCGCACTGCTCATCCGACAAAGTCGACTCTAGTCCCAGCCCGGCGCTGCTGAAGGCGTCGCTCGATCCAAAGATTTCAATAAAACGATCGGCGGCAGAGTAATCCACGGCAATCAGCCCATGAGCTGAGCGTGCGCAATCGGCGTCCGGCAACAGGCCGGCAGCGTCCAGCCGGTCGAAGGCATCCGTGTCGCCGACCGCGATTGAGGCCCAGCCCTCATCCACCCGTTCAATGCTGACGTCGGACCGAAGTCGATACAGGGTGAGTTTTTGCACGACGGCGTCGACGAGTGAGGCCGGCACCACCAGGCCAATCGAATCCTGCAACGCCAGCAGGCGCAGCAGGGTGATGACCCGGCCCTTGGCATTGCACCATGCCGCCGGGAGACTGAGCGCTGCTTCAAGATCTGTAATATCCTGTGTCAGCTGACCCTGCAGCAATTCCCCCGCATCGTTTCCACGAATCTGGATTAGTTCGTACAAATTGTCACCCCGGCAAGCGCAGACTCCGACCTTCATTTACATCCTGTATCTGGTCGCACACTCTGGCATACTTTGCGAATGGTTGAAGATACCAGTAAAACCCCGGCAGGCAACGAAGCGGACGCTGATTCCCCCGGGCGAAGTGCTCCGGACGCGCAGCAACGGGAGGTCGTTCGGGACAAGGAAATCGGCGGCAGGGGAGGGCTGGATCCCACGCGCTATGGCGACTGGGAAAAAGCCGGCCGTTGCATCGACTTTTGATGTCGAACTCCGGTAATGCGGATGAATAATACGAGCAGGCCGCTCTCGCCACATCTGTCGATTTATCGCTGGCCCATTACGATGACGCTGTCCATCCTGCACCGTGCGACGGGTGTGGCGTTATCTGTTGGCCTGATCGCGTTTGTGGTGTGGCTGCAGTCCATCGCCTTCGGTGCGGCCTCTTATGAAGTCGTGGCCGGCTGGATGGACACGATCATCGGCAAGCTGGCGTTGCTCGGCTGGAGTATTGCGTTCTTTTTTCACTTCTCAAACGGAGTCCGACACCTCTTCTGGGATGCCGGCATCGGTTTCGAGGTGCGCCAGGCCAATGCGTCGGCCTGGTTGGTCCTGGTCGCGACGATGCTTATGACCGTCGTGTACTGGCTGCTGTTTCAGGATTCGGGGAGCCTGGTTTGAGTCTGCGTTCGCCATTGGGACAAGTGCTGGGTTCAGGATCGGCCAGAGACGGTACCGGGCACTGGTGGTCGCAGCGGGTAACGGCGGTCGCCCTGCTTATTCTTGGCAGCTGGTTCCTTTATTCGCTCACGCGCCTCGACAGCTTTGCACATGTCGCAATGCTCGATTGGGCAGGCCGGCCGTTCAACAGCGTCATGTTGTTATTATTGACTGTCACGCTTGCCTATCATTCCGCACTCGGCGTGCAGGTGGTGCTTGAAGACTATGTGCACGGTGCGTTTATTAAAGTGGTGTCGCTGCTGCTGAATCGATTCGCTCATGTATTCCTGGCGGTCGTGGCAGTCGTCGCGGTTCTTAAGATTGCCCTGGGCGGCGCCTGATGAGCGACTACGACTTTATCGATCATAGTTACGACGTTGTCGTCATCGGCGCCGGCGGCGCCGGGTTGCGCGCAACCGTTGGCCTGGCCGAAGCGGGTTTCACGATGGCCTGTATCACCAAGGTATTCCCGACCAGGAGCCATACCGTCGCGGCGCAGGGCGGAATCAGTGCGGCCCTTGGCAACATGGGCCAGGATGACTGGCGCTGGCACATGTACGACACCGTCAAAGGCGCGGACTGGCTGGGCGATCAGGATGCCATTGAATATATGTGTAAAGAGGCCGCAGATGCGGTCATCGAACTGGAGCACTATGGCGTTCCGTTCTCGCGCACCGAGGATGGCCGGATTTATCAGCGGCCGTTCGGCGCCATGACCACGCATTTTGGCGAGGGCACAGCGCAGCGTACTTGTGCCGCGGCGGATCGGACCGGTCACGCGATGCTGCATGCCCTGTATCAACAATCGCTGAAGCACAATGCCGGGTTCTACATCGAATACTTCGCCATCGATTTAATCATGGAGGACGGCGCCTGCCGCGGCGTCGTTGCCATTGATCTCGCGACCGGCAGACTGCATCGCTTTCGCTCGCACCAGGTCATCCTTGCGACAGGCGGCTACGGCCGGGCCTATTTCTCCTGCACCTCGGCACATACCTGTACCGGCGATGGTAATGCCATGGCGCTGCGTGCCGGGTTGCCGTTGCAGGACATGGAGTTCGTGCAATTTCACCCAACGGGCATCTACGGCGCCGGGATGTTGATTACCGAGGGGGTCCGTGGCGAAGGTGGCTATCTTACGAATTCGGATGGCGAACGATTCATGGAACGTTATGCGCCCAATGCGAAAGACCTCGCCTCGCGAGATGTTGTCAGCCGCTCGATGACGATCGAAATCCGCGAAGGTCGGGGTGTCGGTGCAGAAAAAGATCATATCTTCCTGCACCTGGAGCACCTTGGTCCGGAAGTGATCGATGAACGTCTTCCGGGCATCGCGGAATCCGCACGAATTTTCGCGGGAGTCGATGTCACCAAGGCGCCAATACCGGTACTGCCTACAGTGCACTACAACATGGGCGGCGTACCGGCAAACGTTAACGGCCAGGTAGTGATAGCAAAAGATGGCGATGCCGAGTCGGCTGTGCCGGGGCTGATGGCGGTCGGTGAAGCAGCCTGTGTATCGGTGCATGGTGCGAATCGTCTCGGTTCGAACTCGCTGCTTGACCTGGTCGTGTTCGGACGCTCGGCGGCTCATTTCTGCGCTGAAACCATGCAACCAGGCGCGCGTCACGCCAACCTGCCTGAGGATGCCGGACATAACAGCGTCGCCAGAATCGATGCAGTAAGAAACGCGCATGGCTCACGGCCGACTTCCGAAATCCGCCTCGAGATGCAGAGAATCATGCAGAACCACGCCGCCGTTTTCCGCACCGGGGAGACGCTGACAGAAGGTGCTGCATTACTGCGCAAGACTTATGATAGCTTTGCAGATGTTCATGTTTCCGATCGTTCGCTTATCTGGAATACAGACCTGATAGAGACACTGGAGCTCGAGAATTTGCTGCTTAACGCGATGACCACCATCAATTCCGCGGCGAACCGGCTCGAAAGCCGGGGCGCACACGCACGCGAGGATTATCCGCACAGGGACGACGATAACTGGATGAAGCACACCTTATCGTGGATCGCCCGGGACGGCACGGTGTCCTTCGACTACCGGTCTGTGCATCAGAACACATTGACGGACGAGGTCGAGGCGATCCCGCCGGCGGCCCGGGTTTACTGATGGCTGATTTTCGACTCCCACCCAATTCGCGAATTAAGAAGGGCAGGCATTTTCCGGCAGCCGAGGGTGCCGCCAACGTGCGCCGTTTCGCCGTCTACCGTTTTGATCCGGACTCTGGCGAAAATCCGCGCATGGATACCTACGATGTGGACATGGATAGCTGTGGCCCGATGGTGCTGGACGTCCTGATCAAGATCAAGGACGAAATCGATGCAACGCTGACGTTCAGGCGATCGTGCCGCGAAGGAATTTGCGGCTCCTGCGCGATGAATATTGCCGGCAGCAATACGCTCGCCTGTACTGTCACCTCCGCGGGCGTCAAGGGCAAAATAATAAAAGTGTATCCATTGCCGCACATGCCGATCGTGAAAGACCTCGTTCCTGATCTCACTAATTTTTATGCGCAGTACGCCTCGATCAAGCCGTGGTTGCAGACACGCACACCGCCGCCGCCCGATCGCGAGAGACTGCAAAGCAAGTCGGACCAGGAACTGGTCGACGAACCGGCCGCGTGCATTCTCTGCGCCTGTTGTTCGACCGCCTGCCCGAGTTACTGGTGGAACAGCGATCGTTTCCTCGGTCCGGCGGCATTGCTGGCGGCCTATCGCTGGTTGATCGACAGCCGCGACGAGGCAAAGGGCGAGCGGCTGGATGATCTTGAGGACCCATTCCGCCTGTATCGCTGTCACACGATCATGAACTGCACCCCTGCCTGCCCCAAGGGCCTCAACCCGGCCAAAGCGATCGCCGAAACCAAAAGAATGCTGGCGGAAAGAAGGCACTAGCGGCAGTGAGATCTCCGCAAGCTGTACCTCCGATCGCCCGCCCCGGCGGGCGATGTTTATGAGACGGCAATGGGTGACCCCAACATCGGAGTCTGTCTATGAACGATGCTCAGCTGAGGTGGCAATGCAGGCGCGGCATGCGTGAGCTGGACATTCTCCTCACCAAACATTTCGAAAACGGCTACCTGCAGGCAAGCGAGGACCAAAAGCAGGCGTTTCGCGAACTTCTGGCGCTTCCCGACCCGGATCTGATCGGTTATTTGTTGGGCGGACAGTCGCCCCCAAATGCCGCGCTAGCCAATGTCGTCAACCAGATTCGAGACCGTCCTCACGCCTGAACCGCGGCTGCGACAATGCGTGCTTCTGTGCGGCGCTCTGGCGATGATGACGGGCCTTGTCCTGATCCTGTTTATGCCGCTGGCCGCGGTTTGGCGGATTCTGCTCGCCGCTGCCTGGGTTGGCGAGAGTCTTCGCGAACTCAGGGGGCTTGCCCGCGGTGCCGCACGGCTGCGGTTTATACGACTGGACGCTGCGGGTAATATTTCGGGCATTGCGCCGGATGGTCGTCGCGAAGTGCTGACCTTGCTTTCGGGCAGCATCGTCCTGTCCCGCCTGGGCTGGCTTTGGGTACGCTTTCCCGACGGCAGCCGATATGGGGAACTGCTGCGAGGAAACCCGGGCAGGGACCTTGAGTGGCAACGCCTGCAACTGATTTGGCGGCATAGTCGCACGGCCTTTGGCCGCCAGGATGGAAGCTGATACCATTTGCGGCTTGGAGAATTGGGCCCGAATGGCAGCAAACAGACTATGGACAGAGATCACAGTTCGGGTACAAAAACCCATGATTCATGCGGTGTTTAGAGAACTTTCCGGATTTGCCGGGGTCTATCCGAGAGTTGGTTGGCTGAGCCACTCTGCGAGTGGGGCGTTGTAATATGGCGACTGAGCCTACCGACGCCCAATTGGTGCGGCGCGTCCAAAAGGGTGAAAAAGGTGCTTTTGATCTGCTGGTGCTTAAGTACCAGCACAAAATCGTCAATCTGGTGATGCGTTATGTACGGGATCCGGACCAGGCTTTGGACATCTCCCAGGAAGCTTTCCTCAAGGCCTACCGGGCGTTGCCCAGGTTTCGTGGTGAGAGCGCGTTTTATACGTGGCTCTACAGGATCGCGGTGAATACGGCAAAAAATTACCTGGCCGCACAGCGACGACGCCCGATGGATGTCGAACTGGACCTGCAGGACCCGGAGCAATATGAACTGCATGTGAAGCTCAGGGAGACCGACACGCCTGAGGGTATGACACTTAGCCAGGAACTGCACGAAACGGTGGAGCGCGCCATTGACGGACTACCTGACGATTTGCGGACAGCCATTATTTTGCGGGAGCTCGATGGAATGAGTTACGAAGAGATTGCACAAACAATGGACTGCCCGGTAGGCACGGTGCGATCAAGGATTTTTCGTGCGCGTGACGCTATTGGTAAAAGGATTGGTACCTTGATTGATTAGAACAGTGCGAATGAATTGGTGGCTGGACAGGCCTGGCAGCTTGATTGATTAATTTGAGCCGGGATATGCCAACAAAGACTTGGCGCTGCGGTAGATGAACGGTAGATTATGGGTGCAGGCCCGGTGCGGGGACGTATGAACGACGCGTTAAAAATGCAGATATCAGCTTTCGTCGACGGCGAATTGCCGGAGAATGAATCGGAGCTGTTGATACGGCGGTTGAGCCAGGATGACGCCCTGAGAGAACAGGTTTCAGAATATCTCGACATTGGACGGCGGATGCGCCTGGACCGGGAAGTTCCCGGAATGATTCAGCTGCGTGGCCGCATTGCGCAGGCCCTGGGCGACGGGCTGGCACGGCCGGACGATGAGCCAAAGGTGGTTGGATCGCGTTTGATGACGCCCTCCACCGGGGTTGCAGTCGCCGCGACGGTTGCCGCGCTCGCCCTGATCGGGCTTAGTCAGATTCAGGGTCCGGGAGATCCGCTGCTGCAGCGTGCAGTGGCGATCGATGACGGCCCGGTCATCTATACGGAGCCCGCAGTTGATCAGGTGCTTGCCGATCAGCCGAGCCAAATGTTGATGCAGTACTACCTGAGTCACGACGATTCATCTCCCGGCATGGGTCCGAACGGTATTCGCACGCGGGTTATTTCGCTGGAAAGTCGCGAGCTGATCGAGGTCGGGCCGGATCCGCACCTGCTACCATCAGCGGCGGCCGAACCGGACGAAGAAGAAGAATCTGCGGTCGATACCCCGTAACAAGAATAATTCCATGATTCGTAACATCCAAAGCTTCAGGTACCTTGCAACCCTTACTATGGCTATGGTGTTGACGGCTTGTTCGGTGACCGCCTGGGCGCAGTCGAGTCCGGACGAGTTGCTCGATCGAATGAATTACGTGGTCAACGTTATCGACTATGAAGGCACGGTCATTCGGACAGAAAACGGCGAATCTGAAGCACTCAGGATTGTGCACAAAATAATAGACGGCGTAATCCACGAAAAACTGGTTTCTCAGGAAGGGTCCGGGCTCGAAATTATTCGAATCGGCAATGAAGTGCATTGCATTTTGCCGGACAAACAAACGGTGCTGATCGAAGACTGGAACAACCAGAGCACGCTTTTTTCGGCACTGCCGAGCAGCGAGATTCGTTACGGTGCCGATTACGATGTTTCGATTGTCCGCGAAGACCGGGTCGCCGGCCGGCAGGCGATCATGCTGGCAATTCGGCCGCACGATGAATTTCGTTATGGTCACCGCATCTGGCTCGACGAGGTAACATCTTTTCCGCTGAAAACCGAGATAGTGAGTATCGATGGTGAGTTGATCGGGCAAATCAAGTTTGCTGATATCAGGATCGGCGGCAACATCAGCAAAAATGCACTCGCCCCTTCCATGAGTCTGGAGAACTTCAGCTGGTTCAGGGGGGCTGCGGGCTACGACGCGGTGGACGTGGATACGAACTGGGAAAGTACCAACCTGCCATCCGGATTCCGGGTTACATCGAGCAAGACCGAACAGCTGCCGGGTGCCGATGCGCCGGTAACACATGTTGTGTATAGCGATGGCATGGCGACAGTGTCGGTATTCATTGCCGAAAAGAATGATGCAAAAATTGCCGAGAAGTCCAGTGTTGGCGCATCCAACACCTACAGCATTCAGCAGGGTGATTTCCAGATTACCGTTGTCGGTGAGGTTCCGGCTGTGACCGTACAACGCATCGCTACCTCCATGCAGCAGAAGTAGCAGCCTGCTGAAACAGTATGTTTTTCGAATGGCGACGTTGAAACAGCCTTGGATGGCTGTTTCAACGGAGAACCGGAACTGTGGCACTGATCTTAAAATACGCGCCGAAGCCCGGCGGGCTGTCTACGGCTCCTGAATCTCGTAAAATAACGCCCGTATGGACTCTCCAGTTGGAAAAATTATCTCGATCAGGCAGGACAGAGCCACGGTTGCTGTCGAACGGACCGCGGCCTGTCCGAGGTGCGCCGCCGGGAAAGGCTGTGGCGCAGGACTCCTGAGTGGTTCGACACGCCCGGCCATGCTGGAAGTATCTTTATCTCCGCACTTAAGGCTAAGCGAGGGCGATGAGGTCAGGCTGACACTCGAGCCATCGCACCTGTTGCACGCATCATTGCTCGTCTATGGATTACCCCTGGCAGGAATCGTCCTGATGCTGGCTGCCGGCTGGCTGATTAGCAGACCGTTGTCCGACCCGGAGGCCATTGCGTATTCCATAGCTGGCCTCACGGCAGGGCTTCTTGCCGGCCGTTGGCAACTTAACCGGCGCGATTGCCTGAAGCAATTCGTCCCGAAAATTGCCGGGCCGGCCGACGATGCTTCCTGAGTCGCATGACCGCAGCAGAATTTGCGTTTACACAAGACCCGGTTGTCACTTGTGTGAACTGCTCATTGACGAACTTTTGCCTCTGATTCGCGGTCGCCTCGATCTCGAAGTACTGAACATCGATACGCGCCCGGATTGGACGGAGAAGTACGGCATGCGGATACCAGTCGTGGAATATGCTGGTCAGACCCTTTGTCAGTACCATTTGGACGCTGCAGCCATTCGCAGTGTTTTGCGCAATCTGCCAGGCTCACAGGCGCGGCGGAACGTATATACTTCGCCGCGCCTATGAAACCCGCAACGCACACTATCCGCAACTTCTCGATTATTGCGCACATCGATCACGGCAAGTCGACCCTGGCCGATCGTTTTATCCAGCACTGCGGTGGCCTGCAGGAGAGGGAGATGACCGAGCAGGTGCTGGATTCGATGGACCTCGAGCGGGAACGCGGCATAACGATCAAGGCTCAGAGTGTGTCGCTGAATTACAGTGCGCCGGATGGTATCGAATACCAGCTCAATTTCATCGATACACCGGGGCATGTCGACTTCTCTTACGAAGTATCGCGTTCCCTCGCCGCCTGCGAGGGCGCATTGCTGGTGGTCGATGCGGCACAAGGTGTCGAAGCACAGAGCGTCGCCAACTGTGTTATGGCAATCGATATGGGCCTCGAGGTTTTGCCGGTGCTCAACAAGATCGATTTGCCCGCGGCGGACCCCGACAAAGTGGTAAAGGAGATCGAGGAAATCATCGGCATCGACGCATCAGACGCCGTGCAGGTCAGCGCAAAGACAGGTGAGGGCGTCCCGGAGTTGCTGGAACACCTGGTCAAAACAATTCCGGCGCCAACTGGCGATCCCGACAGTCCGCTACAGGCGCTGATCATCGATTCCTGGTTCGATAACTATGTCGGTGTAGTATCCCTGGTTCGGGTGGTCAACGGCAAGTTACCGAAGGGCAGCAAGATCACAGTGATGTCGACCGAACGGTCATATGTGGCGGACCGAGTCGGCAGCTTTACGCCGAAGATGAAGGACCGGCCCGCATTGGCAACAGGCGAGGTTGGATTTGTTATTGCAGGCATCAAGGATATCTACGGTGCACCTGTTGGCGATACCCTGACCCTTACAAAGAATCCCTGCGATCAGCCGTTGCCGGGTTTCAAGCAAATACAGCCACGCGTATTCGCCGGCTTGTTTCCGATGCAGTCCGAGGACTACGAAGCTTTCAGAGACGCACTGCAGAAATTGCGCCTGAATGATGCCGCACTGCATTTTGAGCCGGAGACTTCAGCAGCACTCGGCTTCGGCTTTCGCTGCGGTTTCCTCGGCATGTTGCACATGGAGATCGTGCAGGAACGGCTGGAGCGTGAATACGGACTGGACCTGATAACCACCGCGCCAACTGTAGTGTTTGAGGTCCTGCTCGCCGGCGATAAGGTCGACTATGTCGATAATCCTGCCAACCTTCCACCGGCCACCGAGATCGTCGAACTCCGCGAACCGATTATTACCGCAAATATCCTGGTGCCCGAAGCATATGTAGGTGCTGTGATGAAACTGTGCATAGAGAAGCGAGGTGTGCAAAAACAGTTGCGCTATCTCGGTGGGCAGATGTCAATCGAATATGAACTGCCACTCGCGGAAGTAGTACTCGATTTTTTTGATCGTTTAAAATCGATCAGTCGCGGCTATGCTTCTTTTGAATATCATTTCGAGCGATTTCAGGCGGCACCGCTGGTGCGTCTCGACACACTGATCAATAATGAGCATGTAGACGCATTATCGATTATTGTGCATCGTGATAATGCCAAGGCCCGTGGCCGGGAATTAGTGGAAAAGATGCGTAAACTGATTCCCCGTCAAATGTTTGACGTTGCCATTCAGGCGGCAATCGGAAGTCAAGTCATTTCACGTAGTACGGTGAAAGCCTTACGGAAAAATGTCACCGCCAAATGTTATGGTGGCGATATTTCGCGCAAGCGAAAATTGCTGGAAAAACAGAAAGCCGGTAAGAAGCGCATGAAACAGATCGGCTCCGTACAAATTCCGCAGGAAGCATTTCTCGCTGTCCTGCGTGTCGATAAGTGAGATTTAAGCATTGAGCATTAACCTGGCATTGATACTTTCCGTCCTGACCGCCGTGTCAGGCGTGGTAGTAGCGTTTAACCGTTTCTACTACCAAAAGAAGATCGAAGCATCGGGCGGTAGCGGTAATCGTGCCATCAATATCTTGATTGAGTATTCGCGGTCTTTCTTCCCGGTGCTCCTTTTCGTTCTCATTATTCGGTCGTTCATTTTCGAACCGTTCCGGATTCCATCGGGTTCCATGATGCCGACTCTGCTACAAGGGGATTATATTTTCGTCAAAAAGTATTCCTACGGTTTGCGTTGGCCGGTAATCGACAAAAAGTTTTTCGAAACCGGATCGCCGCAGCGCGGCGATGTAGTAGTGTTTCGTCTGCCATCCGATCCGAGCATCAATTACATCAAGCGGGTCGTCGGGTTGCCGGGCGATACAGTTTCTTACCAGGATCACCAGCTGTTCGTAAACGGCCAGCAAATGCCGCTCACAAGACATCCTGAAACACGGCTGCAGGATTCCGGCCTGATATTCATTGAAGTGCTCGACGGACGCGAGCACGAAATCCGCATTTCGAGACCGGGCAGCCGGGCAACCGAACGCGTGTACACCGTGCCTGAAGGCCACTACTTCATGATGGGTGACAACCGGGACAACAGCCAGGACAGCCGCTACATCGGTGACATACCCGAAACCCACCTGGTTGGCGAGGCGGTGCGCATCTGGATGCACATGGACGGGCTCGAGTGGCCGGCGTGGAGCCGGATCGGGACAAAGATACAATAATGAGGTGCAAGTCACTGATTGGACCGTTAAAATTGCGCAAGATTCGGGATGAAACAACTGCAAATTTGCAAGCAAAGCAGGTAAGTCGATGAATACAGGAACAAAACACAAGAGTGGTCGCCGCCCGGCTGGAACCCGCGGAGGAACGCGAATTTTCCGGCACGACTCGCGCGCTGGCAGATCGGCACCGCGTGAGGGGGGCATGACCGCAGTCGGATTCATTATTCTGGTTGTTTTTGTCGGACTGTTCGCATTTGCGGCGATTCGACTGACACCGATCTATTTGAATTACATGAAAGTCGTCGGTGTGCTCGACGGCGTATTCGAGGAGTTTGATAGCAAGAATCCGACACGCGCCGCGATTCGCACCTCAATCTCCCGCCGATTCGATGTGGAAAGCGTCAGCGCCATTGCCTACCGGGACATTAAAGTGACGGGCGATAGCGGTGGTTTCCTGATCCAGGCAGTCTACAATCACAGTACGCCGTTTATCGGCAACGTCCATTTTATGGTCAAATTCGATAAGGAAGTTCTGGTCCGGCGCTAGATTTCGGCGACCGGTTGCAATCGGACGCGGAAAGCCTGATCGTACACAGAACAATCAGGATGAGCTGCAGGGACATCTGTGGCAAGAGCGAAATACCTTGGACAAAGCCGCCGCCTGGCTGAAGCAAACACTGGCGTATGCATTCGAAAACGAGCTGCTGCTGCGGCGGGCGCTGACGCATCGTAGTGCGCTCGGCCGTCCGCATAACGAAAGGCTGGAATTTCTTGGCGATGCGGTTCTGCAACTCGTCGTGTCCGAGCTGGTATATGAAGAAACTCAAAACGCCAGTGAAGGACAACTGAGCCGTCTGCGATCAACGCTCGTCAAAGATACCACGCTCGCCGAAGTCGCTGCGGATCTCGGCATAGGCGAACACCTGATCCTGGGCACCGGTGAAAAAAAATCAGGTGGGCACCGCCGATCCTCCATTCTGGCGGACGCCCTTGAGGCGATTTTTGGTGCAGTCTATCTCGATGCCGGCTTTGCGGGCGCCCGGGAAATTATTAAAACGGCTTATGGCGAGAGATTACACGAGCTTCCCGAGACGGCCGATCTTCGTGATCCGAAGTCGCGGCTTCAGGAATACTTGCAGGGCAGGAAGATGGCATTGCCGAATTACGCAATGCAGAACATAAGCGGCAAAGCACACAAGCAGTCCTTCGAAGTCAGCTGTACGATCCCGGAACTCGATGCCGTGACAACGGGCAAGGGATCCACGCGCAGGGATGCAGAACAGGAAGCTGCTACTGCGATGCTCGAGATGATCGACAGCAATGAGTGAGCAACCCTTTCGCTGTGGATTCGTTGCCGTTGTCGGCCGTCCGAATGTCGGCAAATCAACGCTGATCAATACCATTTTCGGCCACAAGATCAGTATCGTGACGCCCAAGCCGCAAACCACCCGTCACCGAATCCTCGCGGTCGAGTCGAGGCAGGACTGCCAGATCGTTTTCGTTGACACGCCCGGTTTGCATCGCAAAGCAGGCAAGGCGATAAACCGGATGATGAATCGCACTGCCGCCAGTGCGCTCATCGATGCCGATGTGGTGTTGTTCATGATCGTCGCCAATCACTGGACCGTCGAGGATCAGGATGTGCTGCTTCGGCTGAAATTAACGACGGTGCCGGTCATTGCACTGTTAAACAAAACCGATAAGGTCCATCCAAAGGAAAAGCTGTTGCCGGCGTTGGCCGAGATGTCGGAGCGCTACGATTTCGCGGAGGTAATGCCGATTTCCGCGAAACGCAAAGATAACCTCGAGCAGTTAATGAAGATCATTCCGGGATACCTGCCCGAGTCCGAACCACTGTTTCCGGAAGACATGATCACCGATCGCAGCAAGTCATTTCGGATTGCGGAAATTATTCGGGAAAAACTGACACTTAATCTTCAACAGGAAGTTCCGTACGGTTTGACAGTGCAGATTGAGCGCTACGTCGAGGACGAATCCGGGATCGAAATCCACGCAGTTATTTGGGTTGAACGAAACAGCCAGAAAGGCATCGTCGTCGGCAAGAATGGCAGCGTCCTGAAAAGAGTCGGCCGTTCCGCCCGCGTCGAATGGAAGGCGCAGGAAGGCGTGCCCGTGCACCTGGAACTCTGGGTCAAAGTAAAACAAAACTGGGCAGACAGCGAGGCTGAACTGTTGCGGCTTGGCTATGAATCCCCATGACCGCATCGCGCCGCATGCACAATGAGCCGGCCTGGCTGCTCCATCACCGGCCGTTTCGTGATTCCAGCCAGATTCTCGATATCCTGAGCCGCGATCACGGTCGCCTGGCTGTTGTCGCAAAAGGCAGTCGTGGCGCCAAATCAAGGTTGCGCGGCATCTTGCGCCCGTTCCTGCCTTTGCAGCTCTCATGGGTTATCCGTTCGGATCTCGGAACACTCACCGGGGCCGAAATGGATGGCGCGCCGATAACGTTGACGGGTGATGCGTTGTTGTCCGGCTACTACGTCAACGAGCTGATTCTCAAGCTGTTGCACCGGCATGATCCGCAGCCTGAGATATTTGCGGCCTACAGCCGAACCATTGAGCACCTCGCCGGAAATCAGGACGTCGCTCCGACTTTGCGCCAGTTCGAAATTGAGTTGCTGCGCCTGCTTGGCTATGCCCTTAATCTCGATCATGATACGGCAACACGGGAGCCGCTTATGCCCCAGCAACAATACGAATATCGTGCCGAGCAGGGGCCGGTTCCTGTAGATGACCGTGAAGGGCCCATGGTATTTACGGGCGCGGAACTCATGGCAATTCGACACCAGCAGTTTGCTGACCCGGCAGTATTGAAGAACGCAGGCAGCCTGCTACGAATCGTCATTGCCCACCACCTGGATGGCAAAGAACTGAAAAGCCGTAAGGTCATGCAGGAAATACGCAAGGCAAAGACTGAAAAGGGACGCAAGGGAAATTGAACGTCAGGACCGAGCAACACCTGGGTGTCAATATTGACCATGTCGCCACCGTGCGGCAGGCACGCGGCACCGATTACCCGGATCCCGTGGAGGCTGCCTTGCTGGCCGAGAAGGCCGGTGCTGACAGCATTACGCTGCATCTTCGGGAGGATCGGCGGCACATACAGGATGACGACCTCGAGCGGCTGAAAGCGGTGATGCAGACGCACATGAACCTCGAGATGGCGGCAACCGATGAAATGCTGGCCATCGCCGCCGGTATCCGGCCGCAGGATTGTTGCCTGGTACCGGAAAACCGCGAGGAACTCACGACGGAAGGCGGGCTGGACGTTGCCGGGCAACTGGATAAGATCACCGGAGCCTGCGGCAACCTGGCCGCGAACGGTATCAGAGTTGCTCTTTTTGTCGACCCGGAGCCACGACAGCTTGATGCTGCTCTTGCCAGCGGTGCGCCAGTGGTTGAATTGCACACCGGCGCATATGCGGATGCCGATGCAGGCGCGCAGGAGGCTGAATTACAACGCATCGTCGATGCCGCTGCATACGGAATGCAAATCGGGCTGACTGTACATGCCGGTCACGGTCTTCACTATGAAAACGTCAATCCTGTTGCCGAAATTCCGGAAATCATCGAGCTCAATATTGGACATGCGATTATTGCCCGCGCAATTTTCGAGGGCTTCACTGCAGCGGTGCAGGATATGAAACGGCTGATGACCGAGGCACGCACCGCGTGAGCCGGCAGGAATGATTTTCGGCGTTGGCACCGACATCCTGGAGTTATCGCGCATCCAGGAGACCTACAACCGTTTCGGCGAGCATTTCGTCCATCGCATATTGATGGACGAGGAGCGCGAACAATTCCGGCGCAGCAAATGGCCGGTCCGTTACCTGGCGATGCACTTCGCGGCAAAGGAGGCGACCGTCAAGGCGATGGGAACCGGGTTTTCACATGGCATGTGGATCCGCGATGTCGGCATCGTCAACAACGACTGGGGCCGCCCGGAAATCATCTGGTCTGGCCGTGGACAGGAGGTCTGTGATCAACTGGGTATCGGCGGCGGTCACGTATCCTTAAGCGACGATGCGGGCCTTATTCTGGCTTTTGCGGTGCTCATGCAGGCCTAATAACTCTTCGAGATATATCTTTTAATGCATTGTTTTTCCTTTGATATTGAAACAATTCCGGACATCGAATTTGGCCGGCGCATGTGGCAGCTGGACGAGCTGTCCGACGAGGATATCGGCCGGGTAATGACCGCCAAGCAGCTGCAAAAGACGGGCAGCGACTTCCTGCCCCTGCACCAGCAACGGGTGGTCGCGATATCCGTGGCGCTGCGTACCGGCGACACCTTCCGGGTCTGGAGCCTCGGCGACAAAGATTCGCATGAAGCGGATCTTGTACGCCGGTTCTTCGACGGTATCGAGCGGTATTCGCCGCAACTCGTCTCCTGGAACGGCTCAGGTTTTGATCTCCCGGTGCTGCATTACCGTGCCCTGAAGCATGGCATACAGGCGCCAAGGTACTGGGAGACCGGTGACCACGACCGGGAATTTCGCTACAACAATTACCTGAGCCGTTTCCACTGGCGCCATATTGACCTGATGGATGTGCTGGCGGGGTTTCAACCGCGTGGCCGCGCCAGCCTCGATCAGATGGCGACGATGCTCGGATTCCCGGGCAAGCAAGGCATGAGTGGGGACAAGGTCTGGCAGTGCTGGCTCGATGGCGGCATCGAGGAGATTCGACACTACTGCGACACGGATGTCCTGAATACTTACCTGCTGTACCTGCGATTCGAATATATGCGTGGCCACCTCAACGACAAATCGCTCAAGCGCGAATATGCACTGGTCCGCCAGACCATCGCCTCGCTGGATCAGCCGCACCTGAATGAATTCGCTGAGGCCTGGCCGGCGGACGCATGACACGCCGTAAGCGCGAACCCGAAACGGCTCGAATCGAGTCGGCTACCCACGATGGCAGGGGAATTGCCCAGCTACCAGGCAAAAAGGTTTTCGTTGCCGGCGCGTTGCCGGGCGAGACGGTACGCTTTCAGCGCCGCAAGCGGCGGCGTAACTTCGATGAGGCAGAACTCCTGGAGGTTCTTGAGCCATCAAGCGCCCGTATCGAGCCGCGTTGTGCAGTCTATGGCACTTGTGGTGGCTGTTCGCTGCAACATACTTCTGACGAGGAGCAGCGTGCCATCAAACTTAAGGCGCTGGCTGACAATTTGCGGCGGATTGGCCAGCTGGAGCCGGAGCGATGGCTGGCACCGATCTATGACGACACCGAAGACGGGAGTTGGCACTATCGCCGTCGCGCCAGGCTTGGCGTCAAGGACGTTGCCGGCAAGGGCAGGGTGCTGGTCGGCTTTCGTGAGCGCCATGCCCCGTATCTCACGGATATGCATGGTTGCGAAGTCCTGGCAAAGCCAGTGGACGCCCTGATCGATCCTCTGAGCGAACTCATTGGCAAACTGAGTATCCGGAAGCGCCTGCCGCAAATCGAGGTGACGGTCGCGGACAATGCCGTAGCACTCCTGTTTCGGGTGCTTGATCCCCCTACCGATGATGACCGGGCGGCGTTCACAGGCTTTGCCATCGAACACGGGGTGCGAGTGCTGCTGCAAGCGGGCGGCCCCGATTCCGTTACCCCGCTTTATCCGGAGCCGCCACTGGACCCGCTGTGTTACGGACTGCCGGAATTCAACGTCTCCATTAACTTTGATGCAGCCGATTTCGTACAGATCAATGGTGGCGTGAATCAACGCATGGTGTTCGAGGCAATCCGCTTGCTGCAGATAGGGGAGGAGGACCGCGTCCTCGATCTTTATTGCGGTATCGGTAATTTTTCGCTGCCCATGGCGAGAAACGCACAGCGGGTTCTTGGCATTGAGGGCGAGATGCACCAGGTTCGGCGCGCGACAGACAACGCGCAACACAACGGCATCGACAACTGCGAGTTTCGTTGTGCCGATCTCAGTAAAGTGGACGGCAGCGAATCCTGGCTCAGCGCCGGATGGGACCGGGTATTGCTGGACCCGGCGAGAAGCGGGGCTGCAGAAGTGGTGTCCCGAATGAGCAATATCGGTGCGCGTCGAATCGTCTACGTGTCCTGCCACCCGGCGACGCTGGCAAGAGATGCCGCAACGCTGGTCAAGACCGAGGGTTATACGCTCGAGGCAGCCGGCATCATCGATATGTTTCCACATACCGGGCATGTCGAATCGTTGGCCGTGTTCCGGAAATGAGAATCGTAGGAGCCCAATCCGCCCGCGTTGACGAAACTAGCACTATTGATCGGTGCGGATTGATCTTCAGCATTGCGGCTGAAATTTGTAATTTCGCCCACAGAACCGAGCGATCTTCGTTTCCGTGCGGGAGCCCGGCTTACCGGGCGATTTGCTTTGATCGGGCGAGCTCCTACGAGCCCTTCCCAAAATTCCGGTCTCCCGAATAAGCCAAATTGGTGCGACACGTCGCTACAATTTTTGGGCCTCGGAGTGATATTTGGCCGTTGATCTAATAATCTGTTGGCATGGCGTTGGGACCTGTAATGCTGGATATCGAGGCGCGTCAGCTAAGCTCGGCTGACCGTGCGCTCTTGGGGGAACCGGCGGTCGGCGGCGTAATCCTGTTTAGCCGGAACTACGAGTCCCCCTCGCAGCTTTGCGATCTCGTTGCGGCGATCCGCGCATTACGCAGCCCGCCGCTCCTTGTCGCCGTTGATCATGAGGGCGGGCGCGTACAGCGCTTTCGCGAGGGATTCAGTGCAATACCGCCCATGCGCCGCCTCGGCAGACAGTATGACGGTGAACCCGAGGAGGCGCTCTCGCTGGCAAAGACCGCCGGCTGGCTGATTGCGTCAGAATTGCGTGCCATGGGTATCGATCTGAGCTTCACGCCTTGCGTCGATCTCGACTGGGGCATCAGCGAGATCATTGGCAATCGTGCTTTCCACCGCAAGCCCGAGGTGGTCGCCGACCTTGCGAGCGCCTATTGCAACGGGCTGCGAAGTGCGGGCATGGCGGCTATTGCCAAGCACTTCCCCGGCCACGGCGCGGTGGTCGCCGATTCTCACGATCAATTGCCGGTTGATCGCCGTAGTTACGGCGATTTGCTGGACGACATGCAACCCTATGAAAAACTGATCGCAAAGCGACAACTCGCCGGGGTGATGATTGCGCATATCGTGTTTTCCGAAACCGATCCGCTGCCGGCAAGTTTTTCTCCGTACTGGATCAAAGAACAGTTGCGGCGCACTCTGGGCTTCGACGGTGCCGTGCTGTGCGATGATCTCAGCATGCAGGCCACCGAGAGCATGGGTTCGATGCCGAAACGGGCCACGCTCGCGCTGCAGGCCGGGTGCGATATGGTGCTGGTTTGCAACGATCGTCCGGCTGCGAGCGCTGCCGTTGCGGCCTTGCGGGACTACTCCAGCCCGTTGTCTCTGGTCCGCCTGGCAAGACTCCACGGAACCGGGAAGGTAATGCGCGAATCGCTTTTGGCCAGCGAGGAGTGGCATATTGCCGCTGACCGCCTGCAACACTGGCTGGACAGACCCGAACTCAAACTCGACTCATAAGCCAGGAGAACACATGTGGCAACAGGCAGGCATCAATATGCGGTCATTGCCGGCAGCGGATTTCAAGTATTTGGCGAAGATGCAGAAGCGCATCATCTCACGACCGATTTCGGTGATCCCTCGAGCCCGGTGCGCGGGCTGAAATTCGGCGACCGCACGGTGTTCCTGTTGGCCCGGCACGGCGACAGGCTTCTCATTCCGCCGCATCTCATTAATTATCGGGCCAACCTGGCAGCACTCAAATCACTCGGTGTCGAGTGCATCATCGCGATGAACACCATCGGCGTCATCAGGGCCGGCCAGCATCCGGGTGAAATCGCGATTCCCGGCCAGATCATCGACTATACCTATGGACGGGATCACAGTATTTATGACTGTGAATCGGCTAGTCTGGACCATATAGAGTTCACGGAGCCGTTTGCGGAGCGCCTGAGACAGGAATTGCGGGCTGCGGCCGAAAATTCCGGGATCGCGGTACACGAGGGAGGTGTCTATGCAGTGACGCAGGGACCACGCCTCGAGACGAGCGCGGAGGTGAACCGCCTGGAGCGTGATGGCGCAGACTACATCGGCATGACTGCGATGCCCGAAGCCTCGCTGGCCCGTGAACTCGAGATGGAATATGCATGCCTGTCATTGATCGTGAACTATGCGGCAGGCCGTGGTGACAAGGTGATCCACGCCGACATCGAGGCAAGTACGGTGACGGCCAGGACGCGGGCGATGAAGATTTTGCAGGGGATATTCCAGGACCACACATCCTGAGACCTCCTGTCTATGCAAAGACATGAAGGCACTACAGCGCACAATTCTGGAACAGCTGATCGCCGGCTCGGCCGAGCCGGTCGTCGTTGCGCAAGTCGATAGTCCGGACTGGCCGGTCGTGCTCTGCAATCCGGCATTTGCAGGCGTTGTCGGCGAAGAGGACGTCCACAGCAAACCATTTGCTGATGTTGTCGAACAACTGGTCGGCCGCGACCTGGCACTCGAGATCAGTGAAACGATCCGGGCCGGTCATGAAACGACCATTCCCGTCGAAGTCAGTAATCGGGAATACCTGCTGGTTATGCGACCGCTGAACTCGGCGGGCAAGGGCAATAGCAAATATTTTGCCGCCTACCTGCGGGATGGCGCTGGCGCGAGTACCGTGGGCGGCGGCGAAGTACAACGAGCGCTGCACAGGGCCAAGCGGAGAATTCGCGATTTGTCACGCGACGATCCGGTAACCGGGCTCCTGAACGCCAGGGTGTTCAGGGAGGTTCTCGATCACGACTGGGCGGTCGCCAAACGCGAGCGATCAAAACTGGCTTTAATCTCATTTACGCTGGACGACTTCGACCAGTACCGGGAGGTTTTCGGACAGCACGCCGCCGATTCCTGCCAACGCCGGGTCGCCCAGGCAATTCGGCGTTGCCTGAAGCGTGCGAGCGATGTGGTTGCAAAAGTGAATTGCGAACAGGGTGATAAACTGATCGTATTGTCGCACTCAGCTGATGAAGTCGGGGTGAGCGAATTCGCGTCCACGCTCGCGACCTTAGTAAGGGAGCTCGGTTTGCACCACCCCAGGTCCAGGGTGTCGCGATTCGTGACGGTGTCGTATCAGACGTCGGTGAAGGAAGCCGGCGCAGATAAAATGAACGCCGCAGATTTCCTGAATAGCGTGCTGAAATAAATTTGTAGGAGCTCGCTCCAGCGAGCGATTCCGATTCTTCCAAGCGAAGCGCTAAAGATCAATCCGCACCAATCATAAGTTCCAGTTTCGCAGACGTGGGCGGATTGGGGGCGAGCTCCTACGGATTCCCCGGCAACAGAAACATCTCGTCCGTTTCCAGTTCTTCTTCTTCGAAACGCGTAATCCTGGCCAGCACGCCAAATCGTGGATGATCGTAATAGCGTAGTTCGCCGTTCCTGAAGATGCGGTCCTCGAAGATGCTGTACCTGATCGGTCTTGCCTCGCGCTCATAGGGGTAGCCAAAGTTACGCGATGACCCTCGGTCACCATAGTATCTGACGCTGTTTCGCCGTCCCGATTGTGCGGGCGCCGCTTCGATCGTCAGATCGACGACGAGGTGCAGATAGCGACTCAGGTAAAGGGTCAGGTTGCCGTCGAGCCGCAGTGGTGCGTTGCCGATACGGCGCAGGCGAAGCGGCAAGGTCTGATCTTTTTCGTAGGTAGCCTGCGTCCATGCTGCCCGCATGATGGGCTTGTATGCCTCGAGTTCGACCAACTTCTGGTAAATGTCCTTCATGGCGTATTCTTCCGGGTCAAGTACGTCGAGTTGCGTATGCAGGATGTGACTCGGAAGTTCTTCGAGGATTTGTTCCTCTTCGGGTTCTGCCGGCAGAAGGAATGCCGGCACCTCTTGCTGGTTGAAATCTGCGCCGTCCAGTGCAACCGGTACGTCTGCATCGACATTGGTTCCGGGATCACCGAAGGAGCGCGGCAGCCACGGCTTAAGTGCTTCGTCCTCCGCAAGCTCGTCGGGCAGGAAATTCTCGTCGCCGGAGATTGCGGATTCGGCGTACTCAAAAACAATCATTTCGACGGTGTACCGCCGGACTTCCTTCTCCTCGAGAGACTCCGCTTCTGAGTCACCCTGGCTTAAAGCAATGCCGGGCATGCCCACTGCAACGGTGGCAAGCAGCAGGCTACGCCCGCAGCGTCCCGGCAAAGCTGAAAAAACGGAATGCATCATGATTTTCCTGAATATCATCCGGGTCTGGAATCAGCCAACAGCCGTGTTTTTGACAGCGCCCGCTGCCAATCGATCCAGCAAATTTTCGACCTGGGTGAAGCGCATGGCGGTATCGCTCAAATCCATGCGGAACTGTAGTCGATGTGCTCCCTGCAATCGATAGACCTGGCTATCATTCTGCACCATTTGCACCAGCGTCATCGGGTTCATGGAGGTTTGGCTGCCGAAATCGAGGTAACCGCCGGCATCAGACGCGTCTATTTTGCCGATTCCCAGCACGGTGGCATCACGCTTGATCGCGGCGATCCGCATCAGGTTCCTGGCCGCCTCCGGCAACAGGCCGAAGCGGTCGATCAATTCGACCTGCATCTCCCGGAGCTCGTCTCGGGATGCGGCGCCCGAGATGCGCTTGTAGAGGATCAGCCGCACATGCACGTCGGGCACATAGTCCTCCGGCAGCAATGCCGGCACATGCAGATTGATTTCAACACCCGCGTTCAGTGGTTTTTCGAGATCGGGTTGCTTGCCCTCGCGTAGTGCTGCAACTGCCCGTCCCAGTAACTCCGTGTACAACGAGAAGCCGATTTCCTGGATCTGGCCGCTTTGCGTGTCGCCCAGCAGTTCACCTGCGCCTCTGATCTCGAGATCGTGCGTTGCCAGCGTGAATCCTGACCCGAGATCTGCGAGTGAATCGATTGCTTCCAGCCGCTTGATCGCGTCCGCGGTCATGGCTGTCCTTGGTGGAGCGAGGAGGTAGGCATAAGCGCGGTGATGCGAGCGGCCGACGCGGCCGCGCAACTGATGCAAAGTGGCAAGCCCGAACCTGTCAGCGCGGTTGATGATGATGGTGTTCGCGGTCGGAACGTCCAGCCCGGACTCAACAATCGTCGTGCACAGCAGTACGTTAAACCGCCGATGATAGAAATCGAACATCACTTGCTCGAGCTCCCGTTCCCGCAGCTGTCCATGACCGACGCGGATCGATGCTTCCGGCACCAGCTTGGTCAACCGCTCTTCGATGCGCAGAATGTCCTCGACACGGTTGTGAATGAAGTAAACCTGGCCGCCGCGCTTGATTTCACGCAGGCAGGCCTCGCGGATGACAACGTCGTTCCATTCACTGACGAAAGTCTTGATCGACAGCCGCCCGGCCGGAGGCGTTGCGATCAGCGACATATCCCTGAGACCACCCAGCGCCATGTTGAGCGTTCGTGGAATCGGTGTTGCAGTCAGGGTAAGAATGTCTACTTCGCTGCGCAACGATTTAATGGCTTCCTTGTGGCGCACGCCGAAGCGGTGCTCCTCGTCGACGACGACCAGGCCGATATCTTTAAAGTCACGCGTATGCTGCAACAGCCGGTGGGTGCCGATGACGATATCGACGGATCCGGATCGAAGACCCGCAACGATCTCTTTGGCCTCATTCGCAGAGCGAAACCGCGACAGTACTTCAATGCGGACCGGCCAGTCCGCGAACCGGTCCTGGAATGTCTGGCCGTGCTGCTGCGCTAACAGGGTCGTGGGAACCAGTATTGCCACCTGTTTGCCGCCGTACACGACGGCAAATGCCGCGCGTAATGCCACCTCGGTCTTGCCAAATCCCACATCGCCGCAGACGACACGGTCCATGGGGCGCTCGGAAGCCAGGTCTGCCAGCACCTCATCGATCGTGCGCGCCTGATCTTCCGTTGCCTCGAACGGGAAGCCGCTTTCAAAGGCCCGGTAGTCGGCCTCCTGCCAGCGGAAGCTGTGGCCAGGCCTCGCAGCGCGGCGCGCACAAACGTCGAGGAGTTCCGCGGCAACATCTCGAATCTTGTTGATCGCGCGCCGTTTGGCTTTGGCCCACTGGTCGCTCCCAAGGCGATGCAGTGGCGCATTCTCCGGCGAGGCGCCGGTATAGCGCGAGATCAGGTCGAGCGCATGCACGGGCACGTAAAGCTTGTCACCGTCTGCATACTCCAGGTGCAGGAATTCTCCGCTCGTTCCGCCAGCCACCAGGGTTTTCAGTCCGAGGTATCGGCCGACGCCGTATTCCGCATGCACCACCGGCGAGCCTGGCTGCAAATCATTGAGCTGCCGGATAATCGTTTCCGGGTCGCGCACCGGGCGCCTGCGGCGGTTTCGCTGCCGCGGTTTTTCGTCGAACAGTTGCTGCTCGCTGATAATTGCCACGCCGGATTCCGGCAGCAGGACGCCGTCTTCAATCGGAGCAATGGCGATTCCGGCCTGGATGCTGCTGTCGAGGAAAGCCTCCCAGCTGTCAACACGGGATAGTTCGATGCCGCGTCCGGTGAGCAGCTCATGCATGTTTTCTCGCCGGCCGGGAGAATCAGCCGTGAACAGGATACGTCCGTCGAACGAGTCAACGAACTTCATCAGCGATGCGGCCGCGTCTTCGTAGCGAGCCTCGATGCGCAGGGCCGGAGGAATTTGTGTCGACGGATTGAAGCTGGCAGACGATTCCTCGAGCGTTTGTGTACTGTAATGGATGCACTGCCCCCGAGAGATCTTTTGCAGGACCTCATCGGGGTGCAGAAAACTTTCCTGTGGCTTCAGAATCGGCCGTTCGGGATCGAGACTGCAAAGCTCGTAGCGTTCAGCGATTTCGCGCCAGGCCTGGTGCAGCACGCCCGACACATCTCGTGGTGCGAAAATGACGGTGTCGGCTGGCAGGTAATCGAGAAAGCTCGCGGTCTGTTCGAAAAACAATGGCAGGTAATACTCGATGCCGCCGTGGGCAATGCCCTGCGATATGTCGCTGTACACTCTCGAACGTGATGGTTGACCTTCGAATCGTTCGCGATAACGCTGCCGGAAGTACTTGATACTGACCTGATCCAGCGGCACCTCGCGTGCCGGAAGAATTTGCATCGACTCTGCAATCTCGGCGGACAATTGAGTCTCGGCATCAAAGTGCCGCAGCGTTTCGATCTCGTCATCGAAAAAATCGATACGGACCGGTTGCGCCGAGCCCATCGGAAAGACGTCTATCAGGGAACCGCGGACCGCAAACTCGCCATGCTCTTCAACCTGGGGTATTCGCAGGTAACCGGCGGCAGTCAGGGCATCGATAAAATCCTTCCGCTCGAGTGTCTGGCCCGTCTGCAAGACCAGGGTGCGAGCGGCGACATAATCGACCGGCGGCAAGCGTTGCAGCAAAGCAGGACTGGACACAATGACAATGCCAACTTTCAATTGCGGACACGTTGCGATAACGCGGAGGCGCCGGGAAATTATGTCCTGGTGTGGTGAAAAACTGTCGTAGGGCAGGGTTTCCCATTCGACGAAATGAGATACCGGCAGATCGGTACCGGCGAAATAGCGGATTTCGGCTTCCAGCTGGTCGGCGTGCCGCGGGTCATTCGCCAGCACCAGCATCGGCTTTTGCAGCGAGCGTGCGAGTTCTGCCGCGGTCAGTGCGGCGCTGGCACCAACCAGCCGGCCGATCGAGGAGACCTGACCGGATCGATCGGCGAAGGCCGGATTGATGAGTATGTTGCGGATCACTGGATGTTCGACGCCTGGCGAACGCGCAATTATCTCACAGACGATTTGCGTTGTACTGACACCAAACTCAGGTAAATTGGACAGCAGAGCTGTAATAGATAAAAAACGCGCAGCCAGGCTGCGCGTTTTTTTGTGTTCTGCATGCGTCGGATCTAGCGTTTCGTCACTGAGTGAATCACCCGGTCGTACTCGAAGAAGACGACGAATTCTGCATACTCCCAGCGGGAAATGGGTGGATCGCCGACTGCTGCGACGGTTGACTGCGGGGCGCCAAAACTCGCCCGGACACGTTCCTCGGTCATGCCGCGTGTCGGTTTGCCGGCCTGATCGAATGTCGATGAACCCTCAGCTCCACTCATGTCCAGGTTCTGGGCATTCACGGTGCCCGACAAACCTGTCGAAAGAGCGAGCAGAACCATTGCGTATACTTTTACCATCGGTGTCTCTCCAAACTTCTGCCAGTCAATATAACATCAGGAAGAAGGTCAAAACAGTTGATTTCACAGGTTTTTACACTGTCGGAGCCACTGTCACTCTGACCCAGGTCTCAGTATTGCCGGCCTGTTCTAGCAGACTTACGGTAGCCTTCCGGGGTGCTGTAAGAATGTGAACCGGTTCACATTTTCGCGGCCGCCCCGCGGTCGCCTGAGGCCACGGACAACAGCTGTTTATGTGGTTTAATGCGCCGCATGATTCACTCGGCCGAATTATTCGTCGGGCTTCGCTACTTGCGGGCGAAAAGACGAACCCGATTCGTGTCTTTCATCACCCTGATATCGCTCACCGGAATCGCGCTTGGGGTTGCTGCATTGATTGTCATTCTGTCAGTAATGAACGGTTTCGAAGGCGAACTCAGGGACCGCCTGTTAAGCATGACGGCGCACGGTTACGTGACCGGCTCCGAAGGCGGACTCGACAGCTGGTCGCAAGTCCGCGACGAGATGATGCGCGAGACCGGGGTCGTGGCGGCTGCACCTTATGTGCAGATGGAGGGCATGATCCGTACCAATCGGTCACTGAATGCCGTGCTGATCCACGGAATTTTGCCGGACCAGGAAGCAGCGGTATCAGGCAGGACCATCAATTTTGTCGAAGGCGACTTTCAACAGCTGACTGCAGATTCGCGAAGCATAATACTGGGCCGCTTCCTGGCCATCGCATTGGGTGTACGGATCGGGGATGGCGTCGTGTTGCTGATTCCGCGGCCGGTTGGCGATGGTACGCTCGAATCCCTTCTTGAACGATTCATCGTTCGCGGCGTGTTCGACGCGGGGGTGCAGGATCACGATAGCAAACTCGCGCTGGTCCACATGAATGATGCCGTGCGCATGCTGAACCTTGGTGATCGTGTAAGCGCAGTGCGATTTGTCACCGATGATGTGATGTCAGCGCCGCTTGTGTCGAAGAACTTGCAGGCACGGCTGGGCGCAGATTTCTCAACCAGTGACTGGACGATTGAGAACGCCAGCTATTTTCGGGCGATCCGGCTCGAAAAAATGATGATGTCGATATTACTGTCACTGATCATCGGCGTGGCGGCATTCAATATCGTTGCGAGCCTGGTCATGGTGGTGACTGACAAGACCAGCGAGATTGCCATACTTCGCACACTCGGTATGGGGCCCGCAGATGTGGTGCGCATATTTTTTATCCAGGGCGCGGTCATCGGCTGGATCGGCGTCGCCCTGGGCGTCGTTGTGGGCGTACTGCTTGCTATCAATGTACCGACGGTCGTACCGGCGCTGGAACATTTCTTCGGCTTCCAGATCATGCCCGGCGACGTTTACTATGTAACGCAGATTCCATCCACCGTTGAAGCAAAAGACGTCATCATTATCGCCGTGACGGCATTTATCCTGACAACACTAGCGACGCTTTATCCGGCACGGCGGGCAGCGCACGTCAATCCTGCAATTGCACTCAGGCACGAATAACGATGGCCGGCAGATACGCATTCTGGATTGGCCTGCGTTACGTCCGGTCACGCAGCAGTAACGGCTTCGTATCGCTTATTTCAGCCATATCCATGCTCGGCATTAGCGTCGCGGTTGCTGTCCTGATCGTTGTTTTGTCTGTCGTGAACGGCTTCGAGCGGGAACTGCAGGATCGATTGCTGGCGATGACGGCACACGCCAGCATCGAACATGCGGATGGCCGGCTGCGGGACTGGCGTAGCTGGGTGGAGCGGGCGGAAGAACACGTCGAGGTTGCGGCGGCGGCGCCATTCGTCAATGGCCAGGGTTTGCTGGTATTGGGTGATCGGCTGAGCGGTGCGCAAATTACCGGCATTGAACCGCAACTCGAGTCCCGCGTTTCCGGCATTGGCGATGCGCTGATCAGTGGCGATTTGTCGAGTTTGCAAGCGCGTAGCTTCAATATTGTCCTTGGCGTAGAACTGGCCGACCAATTGCGTGCGTCGATCGGTGATAAGGTAACGCTGACGCTTGCCGAGGGCATAGTGACGCCGGCCGGCATCGTGCCGCGAACAAGACGTTTCACCGTGTCCGGTACTTATCGAATTGGAATGTACGAATTCGATCGCCGAGTCGCGTTCGTCAATATTGAAGATTCGCAAAAACTTTTTCGATTGTCGGAAGATGTCAGCGGCATTCGTTTGGCGGTGACAGATATCTACCGGGCCTCGCAGGTTGTGCGGGCAGTGGCCCTTGATGCCGGTGGCGGGGTGCTGGTCAGCGACTGGACTCGCCGGCATGTTAATTTCTTTCGTTCCATTCAGATCACGAAGTCGATACTGTTCGTTATTCTACTCATGGTTGTCGCTGTCGCAGCGTTCAACATCGTTTCCACACTGGTGATGGTCGTAAAGGATAAACAATCCGATATTGCAATCCTTCGTACCATTGGCGCGACACCGTCAGAAATTCTAAGAATATTCGTCACCCAGGGATGCGTTATCGGCGTGCTCGGGACAATGGGTGGTGTGATCCTCGGCGTGCTGTTGTCCCTGAACCTGGAGAACATTGTCGGCTTTATGGAAGTGACTTTCGGTATCAAATTTTTGGCGGCAGATGTGTATTTTATCAGCGACCTGCCGGCCGACCTCAGGATTGCCGACGTTGTGCAGATCTCGGCGATTGCGCTGGTGCTGGCGTTGCTGTCTACTTTGTATCCGGCGTGGCGTGGTGCGCGCACGTCGCCGGCGGAGGCGCTGCGCTATGAGTGATGAATCCGCAGACGGCGTTCTCGTTTGCCGCTCGATCGTGCGCCAGTTTTACGAAGGCGATTCCACGCTCGAGGTTTTAAGCGGCGTGGATCTTACGGTCCGGGAATCCGAGCGGCTCGCGATAATCGGCACATCCGGATCCGGCAAAACGACCTTGCTGCAAATCATGGGCGGCCTCGACGATCCGACGTCCGGCGAGGTCCTGGTCAACGGTCGATCCATTGCAAACATCGATGAAAAGGAAAAGAGTGAACTGCGCAACCGTTTCATCGGCTTCGTGTACCAGTTCCATCACCTGCTGGCGGAATTCTCGGCTCAGGAAAATGTCGCAATGCCACTCCTGATTCGCCGCCTCAGGAAAGACGAGGCCATGCAACAGGCAGCGGATTTACTCAGCCGAGTAGGTTTGCGGGAAAGACTGGACCACAAACCTGGTGAATTGTCCGGTGGCGAGCGTCAACGCGCTGCTGTCGCCCGCGCGCTGATTACCCGTCCAAAACTGGTATTGGCCGATGAGCCCACTGGGAACCTGGATGCGGGGAACGGGCAGCATGTGATGAAGCTTATGCTCGAGCTCAATCGGGAACTCGACACCAGCCTGGTGATCGTTACCCACGACCTCAGCATTGCCGGGCAAATGGACAGGGTACTGGTGCTTGAAAACGGACGATTGCACGCAGCGGCGTAGGAGCTTGGCCTAGCGGGCGATCTTCGTTCATCGGCGGTGGTTGATTGACGCTTAACAAACATTAAAGGGCATGTTTCCAAAACATGCCCTTTAATATTTGTCGCTCGCCGGGGCGAGCTCCTATGGCACGTCTCTACAATTTTCAGGCTAGTCTTTGTGCGCGTCCAGCGATGATTTGCGCGCGCGGCGTCGTTTGAGATAGTCCCCGATTGAGGCGCGCCACAGCAGGTCAAGTGCGACGAATCCCAGCAATGACAGTATTGCACCAAGCAATACGCAGCCCAGCAACAATGGTTGCCAGACGTGAACGAACCCGTCGATCAGCCACGCAAATGACAGTTCAAATTCAAAGGGACGCGATGTGCGGCGCAGGAGAATGCTGCCGAGCTCATACGCCAGGTAGTAAAGCGGGCCCATGACCAACGGATTGACCACCCACGTGCTCACTGCCGCGACCGGAATATTGACGCGCAGCACCAGCGCCAGCAGTGCTGCCGTGACCATATGACCGGGAAACGGCAGACATGCGACAAAAATACCGAGTGAGAATGCGGGTACGACCGTGCGGCGGCGAATACCCCACAGTTTGGGGTCGTGCAACAGGTGATCGAACGGGCTGAGATACCACTGCGTTCGCAATTTGTCGCGTTTTATCGCGAATTTCCGAAAAAATCGTCTTGGCATCTGAATCCAGATCCGTTTCTATGGTCTGACCGGGTCGCGGCTCAGGAGGCTGCGCGGTAAGAAAACTTTCTGCCGCACAGGCTTCCCGAGCGGCATCATAACGAGAAACCGCAGGGAAGCGGAATATGCTCTTCCGATGTTTGTGCATTTTGAGCGGCGCTTATTCGCTTGGCTTGCTGCGTTCTTTACCCGCGGATGATCTGTTTCTGGCCCTGCTGATACTGGTGGGGATCAGCTTTCGTCGACCTGACAGCCGCTTCCTTGCCTGGTTCATGGTCGGTTTTGCGACCATGTGGGTCGCGGCATGGGGCGTAATCGACGATCGGCTCGACCCTGCGATGCAGGGCGAAACCATCAGCATCGTTGCACGCATTGCTGATTTCCCTCGCATCACGGACGACTCGCTCCGCTTCATTGTGGAGCTGGATGAGCGCTCCAACTTACCGGCGCGCGTTCGCCTGAGCTGGTATGAGCCGGAGGCTGTCCCTGCGCTGGGCGAGGTCTGGCAGCTTCGGGTAAGACTCAGGCGGCCACATGGCTATGCGAATCCTGGCGGCTTCGACTATGAAGGCTGGTTGTTTCGGCAGCGAATCGGCGCTACCGGTTATGTTGTCAGGCATGAGGACAATCAAAGACTGGATACTGTTCCGGTCGGGCTCATTTCGCGAATTCGCCAGGATTTCGTGAACCGGGTGACGCAATTGTTGCCGAATGACGATGCAGCTGCGGTCCTGCTCGCGGTGGGTGTCGGTGCACGGCACAGGATCAGCCGCGAGCAGTGGGAACGTTATGCAATCACCGGCACGAGTCACCTTATGGCGATTTCCGGTCTGCATATCGGGCTGGCGGCAGGCGGCGTATTTCTACTGGCCTGGCCGGTCTTCGCGCTCTTCTGCCGGCGCCTGAATGTACGCGACATGGCCCTGGTGACAGCGGTGCTGGCAGCAGGAATCTATGCAGCTGTGTCCGGATTTGCGGTCCCGGCAGGTCGTGCGTTCCTGATGGCGGTGCTCGCGGCAGCGGCGGTGCTTTTCCGCCGCAAACTAAATGGTGCAACGCTGCTGGCAATTCCCTGCCTCATTTTGTTTTTCGCGGATCCCGTTTCAATACAGTCGCCGGGATTCAGACTGTCGTTCGCAGCAGTTGCCATTCTGCTCTGGTCATTGCACAGCCGTTTTCTCAGGCCACTACTCTGCGACGATGCACGTTTCAATTATCCCGTGGCCACGCAAGTGATCGGTAATCTTCGTCGTCTCGGTGCCCTGCAGGTTGCGCTCCTCACCGGACTCTTTCCGCTGACTGTCCTGATATTCGGCCGCTTTTCGCTGATTGCCCCGATGATGAACCTGCTGGTCCTGCCGCTATTTAATTTCATTACCGTGCCTTTTTGTCTCGTCGGCATGGTCCTGCAGGGGCCGCTGCAACCGTTGGGGGACCAGCTGCTGGGCATCGCTTACCACAGCATTCGCCTGGTGCTGTCGCTGGTTTCACTGGCAACCGGACTGCCTGCTGTGCGGGCCGAAATCCTGCTGCCGGAACGACTGGGTGTGGTGATTGCCTTAATGCCCGTCGTGCATGTGGTGTTTCCTCGCGGCTGGCCCGGTCGAAAGCTTGCCTGGATCGCGATCGCTGCCGTCTTGCTTTACCGGCCGGCTGCGCCGCCGCCGGGCTGCCTTGACTATCATGTTCTGGACGTCGGGCAAGGTCTGGCCGTCGTCTTGCGAGCCGGAGAACACACGGTGCTGTTTGATACCGGGCCATCCTTTCGCAGCGGCAGCAGCACGGCTGATATTGTGATCATTCCATTCCTCAGATCCCGCGGGATCGGCCGGCTGGATACGCTGATTGTGAGTCAC
>SMWE01000031.1 GCA_004357475.1 Gammaproteobacteria bacterium | reverse complement strand
TCTTGATTACGCTCTAGTGCAAAGCGATAGCCGCGGCCGCGCAGCGTTTCGATCGGCTGCAGCGTATTGTCGGGATCCATTTTTTTGCGCAACCGGCCGATGAATACTTCGATCACGTTGCTGTCGCGTTCGAAATCCTGGTCGTACAGACGATCGGTCAGTTCCGTCTTCGAGATGACTTCTCCGGCGCGAATCATGAGATGCTCAATGATACGGTATTCATAGCTGGTCAATTCGATCCCGGCGCCGTCTATCTGGAGTTCCTGCCTGCGGGTGTCCAGAGATACCGGACCGGCACGCAAGGTCGAGGACGCCCAACCGCCACTGCGGCGCAGCAGCGCATTCACGCGGGCGGACACTTCCTCAAAATGAAACGGCTTGACGACATAGTCGTCGGCGCCGGCGCTCAGGCCATCCACTTTGTCCTGCCAGCGATCGCGAGCGGTCAGAATCAGGATCGGGTACACCTTACCCTTGTCGCGGACCTCTTTTATCAGGTCAATGCCTGGTATCTCGGGAAGCCCCAGGTCGACGATTACAAGATCCACGGGATATTCGAGGGCGAAATAAAGGCCTTCTTTGCCATCAGCAGCCTGCTCGATGCCGAATCCTGCGTCGCGTAGCTGCCTGCAAAGCGATTCCCGCAGCGTCGCATCGTCTTCGATAACTAACAAGCGCATGGAGATGCCTTAAGACTCAGCTGCGACGTTTGCCCGCAACCCGGACCGTCTTGACCTTACCATCCTGGGTAAGGACTTTGATGACGTGGGTTTCGCGGTCACCGCTAACCTGGGTTACGGCACCGACGATGCGGCCGTTGTACTGACGTCGCACCTGCTCGACGGCCTGGCTCAGGGTAACGCCGTCGCTCTGCATCACCGAGAGTGCCGGCGGTGGGAATTCCTGCGCGGCAGACGACTTGATCTGCATCGCCATGCCCTGCCCGCTGGCGGTCAACGCCATCGAGATCAGCAGTATTGTCGGCAAGGTGCGCATGGCATTACCCGGGGTTTGTCGTCATCAGTTTCGCAAGTGTGGTATGTCACCGGGCCGATTGCAACGGTGACTGTCACAAGCCGGCCCGGTGAATATTTTCAAGGGTTCCTAGAACGGATCAGGCCTTACATCGACCCGGATCCTGATCCGTTTGCCGGGATCGTAGGGGGTCCTGGTGGCGTATTTGCGGCCGTTGTAGGAATAGATCACCTCGTAGCCGTCGATCCGCTGTTCCTCGTGCGACTGATAACGAGTCTCACAACGCCGTACCGGGCGTGAATAACGGGTCGTATGGTAGGTCGGTGCATTGCTGCCAATGCCGGCACCAATCAGTGCGCCAGCGATGGTGGCCGCATCGTTGCCGTGGCCGCTACCAAACTGGTGCCCGATGACGCCCCCCAAAATCGCGCCAAAAAGCGTCCTTCCGGCCCTGCCCGGCTCGTAATACCGGGTCGAGTAGGTCTGTACGTCGTCCCAGCATTCCTTGACAGGCGTCGTCACGGTCACGTATCGAATAATCGGCTCAACGCTCAGTACACGGGCATAATCGTGAACCGCCCTGCTGTGTCCATAGCTGTATCCATTGCTGTATGCGTACTCCGATGCGTTAGCCGGGCTAACAACCAGGACCAGCGACGCGATGGCGAGACCCGACATTGTCGTAATCCAGGGTTTCAGTTTCATGTTCCTTACTCCTTCCAGATACGTGACCCGGAATCCACTCCGAGTCTGTGACCAAGCATAACCAGGGAGCAATGAACCATGGCTGAATAAAAACTGAACCGCTTATGAACGCCTGCCTTTCGCAGATTGCCAGTGGGATTCGAGGGTCTCGAGGTCCAGGTGCCGGATTGCCTGCCCGGCGGCGGTAATTTCCTGCTCCATTGACCGGAACCGCCGCTCAAACTTTCTGTTAGCCCCGATCAGTGCCTGCTCGGGGTCGATCCTGAGATGCCGCGCCAGGTTGACGACCGCGAATAACAGGTCACCGAGTTCCTCGACCATGTTCTGCTTGTCGCCTGCCTCGCGGGCCAGCGCCAACTCGCCGAGTTCCTCGTCAATCTTGTCTCCGGGTCCGCCCGCGTCCGGCCAGTCGAAGCCGGCTGCGGCAGCCCTTTTCCCCAGCTTCTCGGCGCGTTTCAGGGCCGGCAGGGCGAGCGCCACGCCATCAAGGGCACTGGAATTTACCTCCCCGTCCGCTCTTTCGGCCGCCTTGATCTTGTGCCAGGAGCCCTTTTCCGGGCCCTTTTTCCGTTCTTCAGCCGTCCCAAAAACATGCGGATGACGACGCGTCATCTTGTCGCAGATAGCCGTTGCCACGGCATTGAAATCGAAGGCGCCCTGCTCCTCGGCCATGCGGGCATGATAAGCAACCTGAAACAGCAGATCGCCAAGTTCGTCCCGCAGCCCGTCGAGGTCTTCCCGGGCGATCGCGTCAGCGACCTCGTAGGCCTCTTCCACCGTGTATGGCGCGATGCTCGAGAAATCCTGCTGCTGATCCCAGGGGCACCCGGTGTGCGGATCCCGCAGCATTGCCATGATCTCAAGTAAATTCTTGATAGATTCCATAACACATTATGTTTATTGATTTTTCATGAGAATTTTTCGAAATTCGATGAGCATGCCCGCGGTCGCTCCCCAGATGCAATACTGGCCATAATTGAATTCTGCAATCGGCACGCTAACGCCGGCAAATTCACGATGGGACAATTCCTGGTTGCGCTCGTCCATCAGAAACGGCAGCGGTACCTCGAATGCCGATTTCACCTCCAGCGGATCGATTGTCAGTTCGTGTCGCAATTCGACCAGCGCGACCACCGGTGTCACCGCATAGCCGGTAACCGTCGGGTTGGGATCGAGATAGCCGACGATTTCGACGTTGGCGGGGTCGATGCCCACCTCTTCCTGCGCCTCCCGCAAGGCTGTCGCCCGAATATCCCGGTCTTGCGGATCCATCCTGCCACCGGGAAAGCTGATTTGCCCGGCATGATGCGTGAGGTCGGGTGATCGTTCCGTCAACAATACTGAAAGTGATCCCTGCCGCTTGATGATAGGTATCAATACCGCGGCCGCCATCAGCTTGCTGGTTAACTTCTGTTGCAATGCGGCTGGCCAGCGCGGTGGCGGAATGACCACATCCAGGGGATCCTCCGGCATGGCGGTACCGGCGAACCGCTGTCTTATTTCGGTCGCCGTAATATGCAGCAGCGGATGTGGCATCAGTGTTTGATGCCGCCTTCCGTTAACGCGGCGGGGTCAAGCAGGCGGTCGAGTTCTTCATCACGCAGGTCCGTCATCTCGCGTGCCACCTCCTTGACCGGCCGGCCCTCGGCATAGGCAATCTTTGCGATGGCGGCGCCTTTTTCATAGCCAATAACGGGATTCAATGCCGTGATGAGGATCGGATTGCGCTCCAGAGCACGATCCAGGTTGGCCTGGTTGACACTAAAGCCTGCAATCGCGCTGTCCGCGAGACAGGTGCAGGCGTTGGCCAGGATCTCGATACTCTGCAGGAGATTGTGCGCGACGACCGGCAGCATGACGTTGAGCTGAAAATTTCCGGACTGCCCGGCGACCGCGATGGTGGTGTCGTTGCCCATAACCTGGGCACAAACCATTGCGACCGCTTCCGGGATCACCGGGTTTACCTTGCCCGGCATGATGCTGGATCCGGGCTGCAGTGCCGGCAATTCGATCTCGCCAATCCCGGCCAGCGGCCCCGAATTCATCCAGCGCAGGTCATTGGCAATTTTCATCAGGCTGACGGCAAGGACTTTGAGTTGCCCGGATGTTTCTACCGCCGCGTCCTGGCTGCTGAGGCCCTCGAACAGTGAATCCGCCTGTCTGAACGCAACACCAGTCCGTTCGGCCAGCAAGGTCGCAACCTTGGCGCCGAACTTCGGATGAGCATTGATGCCCGTACCGACGGCGGTACCGCCCAGCGCAAGCGCTGTCAGCCGTTTCATCGTATCGGTCAATCGTTCGCATGCATGGTCGATCTGCGAGCGCCAGCCATCCAGTTCCTGACCCAGCGTAACCGGCATGGCATCCATCAGGTGTGTGCGCCCGGTCTTGACCGTTGCGCCGAGCGCATCCGCTTTTTTCTCCAGCGTCGCCGCGAGATGTCTCAGGGCCGGCAACAATTCAGAGTGCACCGCGACCGCGGCACTGACGTGTACACAGGTCGGGATCACGTCGTTGCTGCTCTGGCTCATGTTCACATGGTCATTCGGATGTATTTCAAGGCCGGGATTGTCACTGGCGAGCGTGGCGATGACCTCGTTCGCGTTCATGTTGGAGCTGGTGCCCGATCCCGTTTGAAAGACGTCAATCGGGAAATCGGTATCGTGTTCACCGGCCGCCACCGCGAGCGCTGCTGTCTGAATTGCTACCGCCTCGTCGCTCGCAATGAGTCCAAGCTCGGCATTTGCGCTCGCAGCGGCCCATTTTATGAGCCCGAGCGCCGAGATGAATCGCCTGGGCATGGTCATGCCGCTGATCGGAAAGTTGTCGACCGCACGTTGTGTCTGGGCGCCCCAAAGCGCGTCTTCGGGTACCGTGAGTTCGCCCATGCTGTCACTCACCGTGCGGGATGATTTCTTGCTCATCTGCTGCTGTTCTCCGCGCGAATTCTCACTGGTTTCGCCGCTGCTGATCCCTTGACCTATGGTGTATGATTCGCGCTTTGCACGCCTAAGTCTAGTACCGGTAGAGGATGGAACAGACCCGCCTAAGAGCATTGTCTCCGGCCGATGGTCGCTACGCTGACAAGGTCGGCGATCTCCGGGATATCCTCAGTGAGTTCGGACTCATCCGCTACCGGGTTCTGGTTGAGATACGCTGGCTGCAATGGCTGGCCGATGAACCCGGCGTCGCGGAATTGCCGCCGCTCTCCTCCGTGATGAAAGATGTGCTCAATCGCATCGTCGATGACTTTAACGGCGACGATGCAGAACGCATCAAGAAAATAGAGGCAACGACCAATCACGATGTGAAGGCGGTCGAGTATTACCTTCGCGAGCGGATAGGCAGCGGTACCGACACCCGCAGGATTGGCGACTTCATACATTTTGCCTGCACCTCGGAAGATATCAATAATCTCGCATACGCACTGATGCTGCGTACGGCACGCGCAGAGGTGCTGCAACCGCAGATGCGTGAACTGACCACAAAGCTTCGTTCGATGTGTGCGCAATATGCGGGACTGGCAATGATGTCCCGCACGCACGGGCAGGCGGCCAGTCCGACAACGCTCGGCAAGGAACTGGCCAATGCCATTGCCCGACTGTCACGCGCAAGGGAACAGTTCGCTGCGGTCGAAATTCGCGGCAAGTTCAACGGGGCGGTTGGTAATTTCAACGCGCATGTTGCGGCCTATCCCGACGTTGACTGGCCCAGTGTAGCTGCAAAGTTTGTCGCATCCCTCGGCCTGGTTCCGAATGACCTCACAACGCAAATCGAACCGCACGACTGGACAGCGGAATACGCGCACGCCCTGGCTCGCTACGACACGGTACTACTGGATTTTTGCCGGGATATCTGGGGCTACGTCTCCCTTGGCTATTTCCGGCAGCGTCATGCGAAAGACGAGGTGGGTTCTTCAACCATGCCGCACAAGGTCAATCCGATCGACTTTGAAAATGCCGAGGGGAATCTGGGTCTGGCAAATGCATTACTCGATCATTTTGCCGCCAAACTTCCAATCTCACGGTGGCAACGCGACCTGACGGACTCCACAGTTCAAAGAAATTTCGGCGTTGCGATCGCTTACGTGCTGATCGCGATCAAGTCGGCAATCCGCGGGCTCGGCAAGTTACAGGCAAATCCGCAAGCGATCTCGCACGACATCGATCAAAGCTGGGAGGTCATTGGCGAAGCGGTACAAACCGTCATGCGACGTTATGGTGTTCCCGAACCCTACGAGAAGCTCAAGGAATTGACGCGTGGCCGGGTCGTTGACCAGAAATTAATGCAGGATTTCATCCAGTCGCTGAAAATACCGGACGACGCGAAGCAACGATTGCTGGAACTGACGCCCTCATCGTATACGGGTCTCGCTGAAGCACTCGCCAAAACTTGAGCTGATCGGCAGCGACTGCTTGCGAATTCCAAACGCATTGTCTCCCGAGGCATTTCTTACAAGCTTCTGGCAGAAGGGTCCGTTGTTCATGCCGGGCGCTTTGCCCGGTATCCACCCATCGCTCAGTTCGAGTGAGCTTGCCTGGCTGGCAACCCAGGAAGACGTGGAGTCCAGGCTCGTGTTCACACAAAGTGACGGCGAGGCTACGCACTATCAGGTCAGGCATGGCCCGTTTCAAAACGATGTCCTGTCCTCCCTGCCCCGGCAGAACTGGACCTTGCTGGTGCAGGACGTCGAGAAACACCTGCCGGACTTCCGCGCGCTGTTTGCCGCAGTCGATTTCATTCCGGATTGGCGTATTGATGATCTGATGGTCAGCTTCGCGGCGCCCGGGGGAAGTGTCGGGCCGCACAAGGATAACTACGATGTATTCCTGTGCCAGGGAGAGGGTCAGCGCGAATGGCACCTCGGTGACAAAGATATAGTGATTGACGACGCGACTTCGAGCGAATTGTTGTTACTCAAGCCTTTTGTGGACCAGGAACCGCAAACGGCCGGTAACGGGGATGTGCTCTATTTACCACCCGGCATCCCGCACTGGGGCATCGCACGGGATTTTTGCATGACCTACTCGATAGGAATGCGAGCGCCGAACCTCGCGGAATTGAGTGCGGCTGCCGTACGATTATTCGGCGAACTGGATGAGGTACCGACAAAATCATCGGCAACAGGCGCGGATGTTTTCTACCAAGACCCCGACCTGACAATTGACGAAGCAGCGCCCGGTTTGATTTCAGGCGCGGCAATTCGTCGCGCAAAACACACGTTGCGTAAAATTGCATCACTCGACGAGCAGCAGATCGCGATGATTCTCGGTTCGGTAGCAACGGATCCAAAAGCCTGGCTTGCGCCTGAATGCGTCACTGACGATGAAGCGAAAGACATGATCAATGCATTGGATAAGTATGCGAAGCTGTCTGTACACGGTATGGCGAGGATTGCATTTTGCGAAATCGGAGCATCGGGCCTGATTTTCGCCAATGGTCGTGCCAGGGGCTTATCGGCAGATCGCCTCGATTTAATTCGAGATGTCTGCAAAACCCGTACCGCCACGCGCGTCGTATTTTGCGCGGATGACGATACGGAGCTGCTGCATTGGCTGCTGAAGAGCGGTGTATTCGATCTGGCGGAGCAGCTTGAATGAATGCTTCCGGATCGTTCCGGGCGGGCGGCAGACAGTCGCGGAAAACTGCGGGCCATGCGCCGCAAGGCATTCATTCCTGAGGAGAAATTCCCGAAGTGGGAGCATTTGCAGGCGCGTTGAGAACAATTCTCATGTACTCGAATTGTCTGCAAAACGTGACGCAGTTGGCACTTGGCGTATTGGGCGACCGGTAATATTGTAAAACTTACGATGTAAGCCGGAATACCGCATGTTCCGGCAAGCTTGGATTCATAAGTCTGCAAAGAATGGAACAAACTCGGGAAAAAGGTCGCCGGTGGGTCATTTCAACCAAGGAAGAAATGCGCCTGGCCGTCATTGATTTAATAAGTGAGGCGTCCCGCAGAATTTCAATATTCACCCATGATCTCGACCCGGGGATTTATGACGACCCGGACTTCCTCGAGATTGTTAAGCATCTCATACTCTCGCAACGTTACTCAAGAATCCGCGTTTTGATCGCGGACCCGTCGCGAGCGATCAAGAACGGAAATAATTTTGTGCACCTTGGCCGCCGTCTGAATACCTACATCGAATTTCGCCTGGTGCGCGAAGACCTGCGTACCCACAGGGAGTCGTTCTTTATCGCTGATGAAACCGCCCTTGTTTATCGTCTGCAGCACGAAAAGTGGGATGGAATTGCAGACACCTACGAACCCTTGGTCGCCAAGCAATACGGAGATATGTTTGACGAGATCTGGCAAGCCAGTGAAGTCGAAATAGAATTCCGTCAGCTCGGCATATAACAAGTATTCAGCGCCGTGCTGCCGACGGACCTGACAGTTTCTGCTGTTATTGAACAAGCCGATCGCTTCCTGATGATCGAGCAGCGCACTGCAGGCAGTGTTATCGTCACACACCCTGGCGGCCATATTGAAACAGGCGAAGCCCCCGAGCAAGCCGTGGTCCGCGGGGCGATGGAGGGCACAGGCTGCGAGATTTCCGTTTCCGGATTGCTCGGTGTCTATCTCTGGATTCATCCGCAAACACGCCAACAGTTCCTGCGTATCGTTTATCGGGCGGACATGGTCAAAGAAGACATCAGCCGTCAACTGGATAGTGGTTTTTGCACCGTACACTGGTATTCGCTGGCGGATATCCGGCTTCGCAGCGGAGACCTGGGATCACCGATCGTTCTGCGCAGTGTTGAAGACTACAAAGCCGGCAAACGCCAGCCTGACGAACTGCTTGCCGGGATGATGCCGATCCAGCAAAATGTCGCCGCCGTCATGGCGACCGCCCGCCTCGTCTGAGCAGGAGCGGCGTCCCGCCGCTCCTGATAAAATGCATGGCCATGCCTGCATCTCCTGAAAATATCGAAGGAAAAAAAGTCATCCTGGGCCTGTCCGGCGGCGTGGATTCTGCGGTTGCTGCAATTCTCCTCAAGCAGCAAGGAGCCGAAGTCCATGCGCTGCACATGACCAACTGGGAAGACGACGACGGATACTGTACGTCGGCGGAAGATCTGCAGGATGCGCGCCTCGTGTGCGAGCAACTGGATATTCCCCTCCACCATGTGAATTTCGCACGCGAGTACCGCGACCGGGTTTTCAGTGTCTTTGTTGACGAATACCGGGCAGGCCGCACACCGAATCCCGATGTATTGTGCAATCGCGAGATCAAGTTCGGCGTGTTTCGTGAGTACGCCAGCCGCCTTGGCGGCGAGTATCTCGCCACCGGTCACTACGCCCGCAGTAAAACGGCAGACGGCCAGGTGCAGCTTCTGAAAGCAGCCGATGAATCGAAGGACCAGAGTTACTTCCTGCATGCGATCAAAGCTGAGGCATTGGCGGAAACAATTTTCCCGCTGGGTGATTTGCAAAAGGCAGAAGTCCGTGCCATCGCGCGCGACCATGCGCTGACGGTGTTCGACAAGAAGGACAGCACCGGGATCTGTTTTATTGGTGAACGGCCGTTCAGGGAATTCCTGTCGACCTACCTGCCCGGGAATCCGGGCGCCATACAAACGCCGGAGGGCCGAACAGTTGGCGAGCACGGTGGGCTGATGTATTACACGATTGGTCAGCGGCAGGGACTTGGCGTCGGTGGCCGCCGTGATTCCGGTGATGAGCCCTGGTACGTCGCCGGCAAGGACCTGGAATCCAATGTCCTTATCGTCGTGCAGGGAGAGCACCCGTTACTCTTCAGCGACCGCCTCGAGGCAAGCAATGCAAGCTGGATAGGTGAGCCGCCGCGTGAGATCGCAAGCGGCCAAGCACTGCGTTGCATGGTTAAAATCCGCTACCGGCAGCCCGACCAGGCTTGTGAAATCGCGCCAATCACCGATCGGTGCCTGGTAGTGACTTTCGATGTATCACAACGGGCGGTGGCACCCGGCCAGTTTGCGGTCTTCTATGACGGAGGCCGCTGTCTCGGCGGCGCCGTGATCGACCGTGTCATTGCTGCTGAGGATTCGCTGCGGAGAACTGGTTAGTACGCTATGCCTAGAGGGCTCGGAATTACTGGAAACTGTGTAATCGCTACCCTGACCTCTGGTTTGATTTTGACCGCCAATTTCGCCAGCGGACTCCCAACTACCCACAGCCCGTTCTTTGCTGAGGAAAACTACACGCTGCCAATGAATACCTGCGATCCGGTAAAAAAGGTGTCAGAGAATATGCACCCGGCATCGGGTTCAGTCACGTTCGCAGCTCCGGATGGCCGCACGTTGACGGTCACTATCTCTTGAAGAAAAGCAGAGAATGCTTGATGGAAGAAGCGCCACGGAAATTCCAAGCCGGTAGCTGCGTTAAGGCGTTGCCGTGGCAGTGACGTGCATTTGCTTTGGATTGATAATGGTTCAATGAAACATATGGCCGACCGCCAGGTCCCAGTCGATGCGGGCGTCGTCATACTTTGATACGCAGGTATTGGCATCGATAAACAGGTCTTGGTAACGATTACGCAGGCGTTCGCTCAGGTGGAAATTCAAAGGCAGGACCGGCATGCGACCCGCGCGGGCAATGAGGATGCCTTGAGGATTGCGAAATTCGACCTTTCCTTGTGAATTTTTCGTGCAGGTGAAACCGCCCTCATGCACCAGGCGGTGGTGATGCCGGCAAAGTAATACAAGGTTATCGAGACTGGTCTCGCCGCCGTCGGACCAGTGCTTGATGTGGTGGCCATCGATGTAATATTTGTGCGTACAGCCGGGAAAGCGGCAGTTTTCGTCCCTGGCTTTGAGCGCGCGGCGCATCGCCGGCGGAATGATGCGCGATTTGCGGCCGATATTGAGGATGGTGCCGTTTTCATCCTTGCTCAATACGCTGATACCGGCATCACAACAGATCCGCCGCGCGGTTTCCGCGGAAACACGCGCTCCATCCTCTATATGCGAGATGTCTCCTTCGTTGTTGGTCAGCGTTTCCGCGGAAACATGCAATACCACCTGGTAACGATCGGCAGAGGATGACGCAGTTGGCCCGTGAGCCAGGTAGCTCTCTGCCATATGGGTGAGGGCATCGGCCCGGCGATGGTCAAAGGGCAGGTGTTCGTCTTCGAATTCCGCGGAAACATCGGCATCGGCATATTCTTGCTCTGCGGCTCGTTCCCTGAGGCGGTCTTCCACGGCTTTTTCTTCATCCATCGCCAGCTCGATGGCCTTCAGAACGAGGGCGCCCTTCTCCGCCGGCAGGTGTACCTGCAGTGTGATCGAGCCGTCGTGTTCGTAAAACACCTGCAGCGAACGTTCATCGTGCTGCTTGTTGGCCTCCTGCAGATCCTGCAATCGCCTGGCACGCCGATATTTCCGCACCAGCGTCTCTACGTGATACGCAGTGCCGTGATGGGCGATCATCAATAGATAGTCTTCGTTGTCCGGCGTTGCCACACGCGTCATGGCGCGTACCTTGGAGTAGCTGATTTCGCCTTTGGCAAAGGACGCACTGATCTTCGGCAGCTCACCCAGGGCGTTGGCCACCCTGACTTTCTCCCTGGCCGCATTCATGCCCAATCCGCCTACGTCTTGCGGGTTGCACTTTTGGCCGGTGCGGATTGATCTTTAGTGACCCCGTACGTTTTCTGCACAATGCACTAAAGGTCAGTCCGCAACTAACAGAGCGTCTTTTTCTACCATGCAGGCAGACTGGGCAGCGATATAGCCGCACAGTTCGGTGATTTCATCGCCGAGGGTCTCGGAGCGCCGGCAATGTGCCGGCCAGTCATTGGTCAGTGGTGCGACATTTGCAGCAGCGGATGCAGACATGGGGAGCCTCAGGGAGAGTGGCTATAAGAGCTGTTTTTATAACCAGTAGTATACTCCTATATTACTGATTACTAAAGATAATGTTTCTTAATGTTTCTTAATGTTTTGCCCGGTTTTGCCCGCAGGGGTGAGCGCCTGCCCGGGCCGAAAATCCCAAATTGATCGAGTCCCCGCTTGCTCATCTAAGGCGCTATAATGCCGCCCCGCGACGGGCACCGCCCGCTGCAGATACTGGAAATTCCGGGGACGAACTATGACGGACAGCTTCGGCGCGCGTTCAACGTTTGCAGTTGGCGGCAACGATTACGAGATTTTCAGACTCGACGCCGTTAAAGAAGGCCATGTCGATCGCCTGCCCTACTCGCTCAAGATCCTGCTCGAAAATCTGTTGCGCAATGAAAACGGGCGGGATGTTACGCGAGAGGATATCCTGGCCCTTGCCAACTGGGATCCAAAAGCAACACCGGCTACAGAGATTTCCTTTACGCCGAGCCGTGTCATTCTGCAGGACTTCACCGGCGTGCCTGCGGTCGTCGATCTGGCCGCCATGCGTGATGCCGTCGTTAAACTGGGTGGCAGGGCAGACAGCATTAACCCGTTGTCGCCCGCAGAACTGGTCATCGACCATTCCGTGCAGATCGACAAATACGGAACGGCGGAGGCGCTGGACCTGAACAACCTGATCGAGTTTAAACGCAACCAGGAGCGGTATTCATTCCTGCGCTGGGGTCAGGGTGCGTTCGAGAATTTCCGTGTTGTGCCGCCGAACACCGGCATCGTGCACCAGGTCAATCTCGAATACCTCGGACGCGTGGTATTCGACGTCGAGAAGGACGGTCAGCGCCGGGCGTTTCCGGATACCGTTGTTGGCACCGACTCGCATACGACAATGATCAACGCCCTTGGAATTCTGGGCTGGGGCGTCGGTGGTATCGAGGCCGAAGCGGCGATGCTCGGCCAGCCCATTACGATGCTGATTCCCAACGTCATCGGATTCAAACTGAGCGGCACGCTGAAAGAAGGCACAACGGCGACGGACCTTGTCCTGACCGTGACCGAGATGCTGCGCAAGAAAGGCGTGGTTGGAAAATTTGTCGAATTTTTCGGCGACGGCCTGGACCAACTGCCGCTTGCCGATCGTGCAACCTTAGCCAACATGTCCCCTGAATTTGGCAGCACCTGCGCAATATTTCCGATTGATAGTGAAACGCTGCGTTACCTGGAATTATCCGGCCGTGCGCCAGAGCACATCAAGCTGATCGAGGCCTATGCCAAAGCACAGGGCATGTGGCGTCACTCGGGTCAGGCCGATCCGCTGTTTTCGGATTCGCTGGAACTGGACATGGGCACGGTCGAGCCAAGCCTCGCCGGTCCCAAACGGCCACAGGACAGGATTCCGCTGGGCAAAGCGGACGAGATTTACCGCGGGCACCTGGCGAAAATGATCGCTGACCGCGATTCCAGCGGCTCTGTAACGATCCAGCTCGATGGCGAGGACGTTGAAATGAAAGACGGGGCCGTCTTGATTGCCGCGATTACGAGCTGTACCAACACCTCGAATCCGTCGGTCATGATTGGCGCCGGCCTGCTGGCGAGAAACGCGCGTGCCAGGGGCCTGCAATCCAAACCCTGGGTCAAAACCAGTCTTGCACCAGGCTCCAAGGTGGTCACTGACTACCTCGTCAAAGCCGGTCTGGACGATGATCTGGAAGCGCTGGGCTTCTATACGGTTGGTTACGGCTGCACCACCTGTATCGGCAATTCCGGTCCGCTACTGCCGGCGATCGCCAAAGGCGTCCAGGACGCTAATCTCGTTGGCTGTGCCGTGCTGTCCGGCAACCGAAACTTTGAAGGCCGCATTCACCCGCTGGTGCAGATGAACTTCCTCGCCTCGCCGCCGTTGGTTGTCGCTTACGCGCTGGCCGGTTCACTTGAGGTTAACCTGTTCAATGATCCCCTCGGCGAAGACGCCGATGGCAAGCCGGTGTTCCTGAAGGATATCTGGCCCGGCCAGAAGGAAATCCAGGAGGTGGTTGCCCACAACATTGATTCAAGCATGTTCAAGTCAAACTACGATGGTGTGTTCGAGGGTGACGCAAACTGGAACAGCATCGATTCGCCCGAGGGTGAGATTTACGCATGGGATGCCGACTCCACTTACGTACGAAATCCGCCCTACTTCAAAGGGATGACGCTCGATACCGAACCGGTAAGCGATATCATCGGTGCTCGCGTGCTGGCCTTGCTTGGCGATTCCGTTACCACGGATCACATCTCTCCGGCAGGCAACATCGCGGTGGACAGCCCGGCAGCGGATTACCTGCGTTCGAAGGGCGTCGAGCCGGTCGATTTCAATTCCTACGGTTCACGTCGTGGCAACCATGAAGTCATGATGCGTGGCACTTTCGCCAATATTCGACTGCGCAACCAGCTCGCGCCCGGCACCGAAGGCGGCTGGACCAGGCATCAGCCGAGTGACGAACAAATGTCAATTTACGAGGCCGCGTTGCAGTATCAGGCGGATGGCATCCCCCTCGTGGTGCTCGCCGGCACCGAATACGGCACCGGTTCTTCACGGGACTGGGCGGCGAAGGGAACGATGTTGCTCGGCGTCAAAGCGGTTATTGCCAGGAGCTACGAGCGCATTCACCGTTCCAACCTGATTGGCATGGGTGTATTGCCGCTGCAATTCATGGATGGCGAAGGCGCCGATGCGCTGGGGCTTACCGGCAAGGAAGTCTTTGACATCGAAGGTCATGCGGATGCATCGGCTGCTACCGTTAACGTGACGGCAACGCCGGACGATGGCGAGCCGATTCGGTTCACGGCGAAAGTCCGCATCGACACGCCCAAAGAGCGCGAGTATTTTGAGCATGGCGGCATCCTGCATTACGTCCTGAGGCAACTGGCAAAAGCCGCCTGAATGACGATTCCTGAAGGGCTGCTGGTCGCATTGCGTGATGCACAGCAGGTTTGTGTCCTGACCGGGTCCGGCGTTTCCGCGGAGAGTTGCGTCCCTACCTTCCGCGAAGCGCAAACGGGACTTTGGGCGCAATACGACCCTCACGAGCTGGCGACACCCGACGCATTTCAACGAGATCCTGCGCTGGTGTGGCGTTGGTACCGCTGGCGGCGCGAGCTGGTCGCGAGTGTCGAGCCCAATGCGGGCCACCATGCGCTGGTCAAACTTGCAGGCCTGGTGCCCGCCCTGACCATCATTACGCAAAATGTCGACGGCCTGCACCAGCGTGCCGGCAGCCACGAGGTCATAGAATTCCACGGCAATCTTTTCGAGAATCGCTGTTTTGTCGAGGGCTGTGCCGTTACCGACGCAGACACGTCGGCCGAAGTACCGGTTTGCCCGGGATGCGGTGCAATGTTGCGACCCGGTGTGGTCTGGTTTGGTGAATCAATTCCCGAGTCCGCAATGTACGCCGCAGATTCTGCCGTCCGCGGCTGCGACCTGTTCTTTTCGATCGGAACATCATCACTCGTGTGGCCCGCTGCAGGGTTTGCCGAAACAGCCCGGCAACAGGGCGCCAGTGTGGTTGAAATCAACCTCGACGCGACGCCGCTATCATCACAGGCAGATTTTTGCCTGCAGGGAAAGTCCGGGGCACTGCTGCCGGAACTGGTAAACTGCCTGACCGTCACATAATAATGTCCCATGATTTTCAAACGCAAGAAATCTGACAGCCCGCCCCTGCGCAAGCCATTGTGGTTGCGATCAGGTGGCGCCGCGCTGGGCGTCGTCGTGCTGGTGATCATCGGCGTGGCCTGGTACTGGTCAAGGACGCCGGATGTGTTCTGGGTGAGCGAGAAAGCGAACGGTGACAGGATCGTCATCGGCTATGCGACGACAGATACGCTGATTCGTGTTGCAGAGACCATGCTGGAAAAACCCGGTGGTTACCTGACCAATGATGTCACACCGCCAGGTGTGTTCCTCGACAACATTCCGCATTGGGAACTCGGCGTATTGCAGCAGGTGCGCGATCTCGCACGCATCATTCGCAACGACTACAGCCGCAGTCAGTCGCAATCACGTGAGGATCCCGACATTACTGTGGCCGAACCAAGATTCTTCTTCGACAATGACTCCTGGATATTGCCGCCGACGGAAGGGGAATATCGCGACGCGATTAAAGGATTCAAGAAGTATCGCGATCGTCTTTCCGGAATTGGCGGCTCCGACGCTCGATTCTTCGCGCGCGCTGACAACTTGCGAGAGTGGCTGGCGCAGGTCGAAAAACGGCTCGGCAGCCTGACAAGACGGCTCGGCGACAGCGTCGCTACCGACGTCATCAACACCGATCTTGCGGGCGATCGTGCAGCGGTGGCAACGACGACGCTGGGCGACCTGGTGCCGGTGCGCACATCGTGGTTCGAGATCGATGACATTTTTTTTGAGGCGCGCGGCGCCGCCTGGGCACTGGTGCACTTCTTCCGTGCCGCGGAATTCGATTTTGCAAAGGTCCTTGCGGACAAAAACGCAGGCGTGAGCGTCCGTCAGATCATTCGTGAACTGGAGGCCAGCCTGCGACCGCTGCGCGCGCCGATGGTCATGAATGGCGGCGGCTATGGCTTGTTCGCCAATCACTCGCTGGTGATGGCGAATTACCTCGCCAGGGCCAATGCAGGGATCATCAACCTCAGGGAATTACTTGATCAGGGGTGATAACTAACGTTAAGTTAGTTATAAAACTTACTGATTTAATTAATATAATCCTAACCAACCAGGGACCTGCCGCCAGGATTCAGTCAGTGCGCGGTCACGGCTCCTGTACTCGGGCTCGAAGCGTGCCACCCGCTTCCAGAAGCGCTTCGAGTGGTTCATATGCCGGCCGTGGCAGAGTTCATGAATCAGCAGGTAGCGCAACAACTCCGGGGCCAGGAATAACAGGCACAGGTTG
>SMWE01000030.1 GCA_004357475.1 Gammaproteobacteria bacterium | reverse complement strand
GTAGCTTTTGGTCGATCCTTCGTGGTCATTGAAGGTCACGCAGGGACTGATTACATCAAGCAAGGAAAATCCCTTATGCACTAATGCGCCCTTGATCAGCGGTACAAGCTGGTCTTTGTCACCCGAGAAACTGCGCGCAATGTACGTTGCACCGAGGCCGATGGCGGTGCTCACCGGGTCGATCGGCATCTGACGATTGGCCGGCCCTTTCTTGGCCTTACTGCCAACATCTGCCGAGGCGGAATACTGACCCTTGGTCAGTCCATAGACGCCGTTGTTCTCGATGATGTAGCACATGTCAAGATTGCGGCGAATGATATGTGCGAACTGTCCCATACCGATGGACAGCGAATCCCCGTCGCCGGATATTCCAAGGTAAGTCAGATTCCGGTTGGCGGCATTGGCGCCGGTCGTCACTGACGCCATGCGGCCGTGCACGGCATTAAATCCATGCGACTGACTTAGGAAATACGCCGGCGTTTTGGACGAGCAACCGATGCCGCTCATCTTCGCGAGCTTGTGTGGCTCCAACCCGAGTTCGAAAACTGCCTGGATAATTGCCGCCGTGATCGAATCGTGACCGCAGCCGGCGCACAGCGTCGAAACTGCACCTTCGTAATCGCGCGCAGTAAGACCGAGCTGATTGCGCGGCAGCCCTGGATGCGAAACTTTTGGTTTGGCGATATAACTCATAAGTCCAATTCCGATTAATTAACTCGGGCAGCTTTGCCTTTCGCCACTTCCTCCAGTACCCGGTCAATAACGAAACTTGCGTTAACCGGCATGCCGTCATAGTGCAGCATAGAGACAAGCTTGTCCGGATTGGCGTTCGCATCGAGTATCAAGAGAGATCTGAACTGGGCGTCGCGATTTTGCTCCACGACGTAGACCAGCTCGTGCTTGTTAATAAAGTCGCTTACTGACTGGCTAATTGGAAATGCCTTGACCCGGCAATAATTAAGACCAACGTTAATGCCCTTGAGATGCACGAGTGCTTCCCTGACCGCACCGTCACAACTGCCCAGTGACAGGATGGCGTTCTTGTTGAATTTGGAGTATTCAATCTCAGGCCCGGGAACTAGCGTACGGGCCGTTTCCCACTTCACCAGCAGCCGGTCCACGACCTCCTGGTATTCGGCGGAATCTTCCGTGTAGCGGCCATACTTGGTATGCCCGGAGCCACGCGTGAAGTATGAACCCTTCGGGTGCTCGCCGGGGATCGTCCGGTAGGTAATGCCATCGCCGTCCGAGTCGAGGTAGCGGTAGAACGTGTCCATCGACTCGAGGTCTTCGGCCGACAGGACCTTGCCTTTATCGGGCTGATAGTTGTCATCCCACTTCAGGTCGGGACACATCCAGTCATTCATTCCGATATCGAGATCCGACATCACCATGACTGGCGTCTGCAGGCGATCTGCAAGATCGAAGGCGGTGATCGTCAGGTAAAAACATTCTTCGGGATTGGATGGAAACAACAGAACGTGTTTTGTATCGCCATGCGACGCGTATGCGCAAATCATGAGATCACACTGCTGGGTGCGGGTCGGCATGCCGGTCGATGGACCGGCTCGCTGCACATCAAATATGACGGCAGGCAATTCCGCGTAATAAGCAAACCCGATGAACTCACTCATCAGCGAGATGCCCGGACCACTGGTCGGTGTAAAAGCGCGCGCACCATTCCAGGTTGCGCCGAGCACCATACCGATCGCGGCAAGCTCGTCTTCGGCCTGCACAATACAGAATTTTTTCTTGCCGGATTCCTCGTCCATGCGAAACTCTTTGCAAAACGCCTTGTACGCATCCATGAGGGAGGTGGATGGCGTAATCGGATACCACGCACCGACCGTCGCACCGGCGTAAACACAACCAAGTCCTGCGGCCGTGTTGCCGTCGATCAGTATATGGTTTGCAGTCTTGTCCAGCTTGTCCACTTTGACCGGTAACGGGCACTTGAAGTGTTCATTCGTGTAGTCGTATCCAAGACGGATCGCCTCGAGGTTCGACTCGACCATGTGTTTTTTGGTTGCAAATGTTTGCTCCAGCAATGCCGTGATGATGTCGAGATCGATTTCCAGCAGGGCAGCCAATGCACCAACGTAGGCAATATTCTTCATCAGGATGCGCGCACGCACGCCATCGAAGCGCTCATTGCACATCTTTGAAAGTGGAATACCGAAAATATCGATGTCGCCGCGATCAAGCAGCCTGCTGCGTGGCCAGGTCGAGTCGTAGATCATCCAGCCCCCGGATGCGACGTCGGCCATGTCCTGGAGATAAGTCTGTGCGTTCATCGCGACCATGATATCGACCCGGTTAGCACGCGACTGATAGCCGTCGCCGCTAACGCGAACCTCATACCAGGTCGGCAATCCCTGGATATTCGAGGGGAAGTAGTTCTTGCCGACAACCGGAATACCCATCCTGAAGATCGCTTTCATCAGGAGACCGTTCGCACTCGCCGAACCGGTTCCATTGACCGTAGCAATCTTGATGACGACGTCGTTGATTCCGGACACGGCTAGCTCGGTTGTTTTCTCTTGAGTTTAGACGGAATAAGGCTGCAAACTCTCATTTGCTGAGACGATAATACGCTTAAGTTGCAGACTTGGCCGCTTGTGGCCGCCTGCGGTCCGCCTCGTCAAGGGCATAGGGAATCAGGATTTCTGATTTTTGCATGTCCCAGGCACCGGTGGGGCAGCGCTCGGCACAAAGACTGCAATGCACGCAGAGGTCTTCATCCTTGACCATCACGCGCCCCGTCTGCGGCAGGTCTGCCGATACATACAGTAGTTGTTCGCGGTTCTCGGCCGGCGCAGACAGCCGTGTGCGCAGCTCATCTTCCTCGCCATTAGCGGTCATCGTCAGGCAGTTGACAGGGCAGATATCAATGCACGCATCGCATTCAATGCACAGGCTTGCCGTAAACACCGTCTGGATATCGCAGTTCAGGCAACGCTCGACTTCCAGGATCGTTTGTTCGGCACTAAATCCAAGCTCCACCTCGATATCGAGCTTTTTGAATCTGTCCTTGAGATCGACATGCGGCATGAGCCTGCGCTCTGAGGGGTCATAGTCATTGGAGAAACTCCATTCGTGCATGCCCATTTTCTGACTTTGCAGGTTCATGCCGGCCGGCAGGCGATCGTTGAGATCTTCCTGCTGACAATACTTGTGAATCGAAATCGCTGCCTCGTGACCGTGGGCCACTGCCCAGATGATGTTTTTTGGCCCGAAAGCGGAATCTCCCCCGAAGAAAATGCCGTCGCGCGAACACATCATTGTTGTCTCATCGACAACCGGACAATCCCATTCGTCAAATTCAATACCGAGGTCGTGCTCAATCCAGGGAAATGCATTTTCCTGGCCGATCGCGAGAATGACATCGTCACATGGCAGCGTAACCTCGCCGACCGCGGTACCGCGGTCGATGCGTCCATTGTCGTCGATGTTGTATTCCATCTGCTCGAACTTCATACCGACGAGTTTGCCGTTTTTGATGACGAACTCCGTCGGCGAGTGATTGACAATGATCGCTATATTTTCTTCTTCGGCATCGTCCAGTTCCCAGTCCGACGCCTTGAAGAATCCGCGCGGCTTGCGCGCCATCACCTTGACATCGTTTGCACCGAGCCGAAGTGAAGTACGGCAACAGTCCATCGCCGTGTTGCCTACGCCGATGATCAATACCTTTTCACCCACTTCCTCAATGTGCTTGAATGCGACGGACTCGAGCCAGTCGATACCGATATAGATGTTCTCAGTGTCATGACGGCCCGGCAGCTCCAACTCCTTGCCGCGGGGCGCGCCACTGCCGACGAATACCGCGTCAAAACCACCGTTGTCCAGCAAGTCCTTCATGCTCTCGATGCGGTGATTCAGCTTCAACTCTGCGCCCATATCGAGGATGTAGCCGATCTCTTCATCCAGCACTGCGGGTGGCAGACGGAATTGTGGAATATTGGTGCGCATGAGGCCGCCGGTCGCCGCAAGACCTTCAAATATCGTGACCTCGTAACCGATCGGCAATAAATCATTGGCAACAGACAAAGATGCGCAGCCGGCGCCAATCAATGCAACTTTTTTGCCATTGCTTCTGGCGGGCGCCTTCGGCAGCCGGTCCCGGATATCATCATGGTGATCGGCAGCGACCCGTTTCAGGCGGCAAATCGCAACGGGTTTGTCTTCAACGCGCCCGCGGCGGCAGGCAGGCTCGCAGGGACGATCACAGACACGCCCCAGTATCGCGGGAAAAATATTGGATTCCCGGTTAAGCATGTAGGCATCCGAAAATTCGCCCTGTGCGATCAGTCGAATATAGTTCGGAATGTCGGTGTGTGCCGGGCAGGCCCACTGACAGTCGACAACTCTGTGAAAATACTCAGGATTGGAGGTATCGGTTGGCTTCATTCAAGTGACGACCAGATAGGTTTTGTTCTGCGCAATCTGGAAATCTCCACCATTCAGAGTCCAATATCTCGTGTAGGATAACGGGATCGTCCGGAAAGTAAACTGTTTTCACACCGAGCCGCTTATCCGCCTGATGACTGTGACATTTATTAAATATGTGCCGCGTATAGAATGGCTGGGCACCACTCAGGCCCTGTAGCCTCAACGGCTGCGATTGCAATCGAGTCGCTGGCCGGCAATTTCATCGCTTACCACTCCATCCTGGTACGCGATAGTCCCGTTGACGATGGTGGTGTCTATGGTTGAGCTGAAGGTGTGGCCCTCGAACGGCGACCAGTGACATTTCGCGAGCAGATTGCGGGAACTGACAACATACTGCTTGTACGGGTCCACTAAAACCAGGTCGGCGAAGTAGCCCTCGCGCACATAGCCGCGATCCACAATGCCGAAAATATCGGCGACCGCGTGACTGGTCTTGTCGACGATTTTCTCGTAGGTCAGTTTCCGGTTCTTCGCGAGATCAAACAAGCAGAGCAAGGCGTGCTGCACCAACGGCAATCCCGCCGGTGCCTTGAAATAGCTCTTACCTTTCTCGCTTATCGTATGCGGGGCATGATCCGTCGCGATTATGTCAATACGGTCTTCATTGACGGCCTTAAGCAGGGCTGCACGATCCTCGGCGGTCTTGATCGCGGGATTGCACTTGATCCTGGCACCCAGGTCCCTGTAGCGGGATTCCTCGAACCACAGGTGATGCACGCATACTTCAGTTGTAATGCGCTTGTCATCGCGATGAGCTTTGGAGAAGAGGCCCATCTCGATTGCTGTCGTCAGGTGCAGCACGTGCAGCAGTGCATCGTGCCGACGGGCGAGGTTCACTGCCTGACTGGAGGACAGCAGGCACGCAGTCGCGGAACGAATTTTGGGGTGTTCCGACATTGGCACGTCAGCACCAAATTCAGCCTTGGCTCGCGCTTCGTTGTCGCGGATGGTGGGGGAGTGCTCGCAATGCGTGAGGACGATGACCGGTGCATGTTCGAACAACAGTTCGAGCGCTTGCGGATCGTCCACCAGCATATCACCGGTTGAGGCTCCCATGAACGCCTTGATGCCGCATGACTCACCAACCTGCAGCACCTTTATTTCTTCAATATTGCGGTTCGTGGCACCGAGGTAGAATGCGTAGTTTGCACGGCAGCGTCCGGCGGCGATTTGGTACTTGTCCGCCAGCGCATCCCGCGTCGTCGTCTGCGGGTTGACGTTTGGCATGTCCATGAAACTCGTGATACCACCTGCAACTGCAGCGGTGGATTCAGTCGCCAGATCGCCCTTGTTCGTGAGGCCAGGCTCTCGAAAATGGACCTGGTCATCGATCATGCCCGGCAGCAGGAACTTCCCTTTAGCGTCAAGGACCTGGACATTCTTACCTGCCGACAAACCAGAGCCGATTTTCTCGATTCGTTCTCCCTTGATCAGGACGTCAGCATCTTTTGTCCCGCCTTCATTGACGAGACGCGCATTGGCAATCAGTAATTTCTTCATGATCGCTGGCGAAAATCAGGCGAAGGCATCGCTTGCCGTGACCAGTTCGTGCACATTGCCCGGCTCAAAAGCTGCGTGACCGGCGCCAGGCACAATGCGCAGATCAGCCTCGGGCCAGGCTTCTGCCAGTTCCCAGGCTGAGATGACCGGGCAAATTACGTCGAAGCGGCCCTGAACAATGACAGCGGGAATATTCCGTATTCGATCTACATTTTTGATGAGTTGATCGTCTTCCATGAATCCACCGTTCACAAAGTAATGACATTCAATACGCGCCAACGCCAGTGCCATATCGTCGGCGGCAAAATCAGCGGCAATTTCTGTATTTGGCAACAGGGTACTGGTTGTACCTTCCCAGATCGACCAGGCCTTGGCCACCTCTACCCTGACTTTTAAGTCTTTGCCCGTCAGGCGCTGGTGATAGGCGGCCAGTAAATCGCCCCTTTCGCCCCTTGGTATTGGCTTAAGGAACGCCTTCCAGCGATCCGGAAAGATCTCGCTTGCGCCGTGCTGATAGAACCAGTCGATCTCCTTTTTACGCAGCATGAATATGCCACGGAGGATAATCTCCGTAACGCGCTCAGGATGCGCCTGCGAATAAGCCAGCGCCAGTGTACTGCCCCACGAGCCTCCAAAAACCTGCCACTTTTCGATCTGGAGTGCCGCCCGCAAAATCTCGATGTCGTTGACGAGATCCCAGATCGTGTTGTCCTTGAGGCTGGCATGAGGGGTACTCTTGCCGCTTCCCCGCTGGTCAAAAAGGACGATTCGGTAAACATCGGGATTCCAGAAACGACGCATGTTGGCAGTGCACCCGCTACCGGGCCCGCCATGCAGAAAAACCACCGGCTTGCCATGCGGAATCCCGCATTCCTCATAATAGAGCCTGTGTCCGCTGCCAACCTCCAGGTAAGCGGTGCGATGCGGTTCAATCGGCGGATAAAGCTCGCGCCGTGCAGTGTCCGTCGTCATAGCGGCATTATGAAAGGGACACGTCCCGAATGCTATTCGTATTGAACCTTGATCAATGATTCCAGTCTTTAGGCTAAACTTGAACCAACAGGATCCCGACGGAAGGACAAACAATGAAATATTCACCACTCAGGGCGTTCGCGTTACTTGTGGTATCGATAGCGATATCGATCACGGCCGTGGCTGTCGAAGTCGACATTAACTATACCGAGTACACGCTCGACAATGGACTGCGTCTGATCGTCCATGAAGATCACAAAGCGCCAATTGTTGCCGTCAATATCTGGTATCACGTCGGTTCGAAGAACGAAAAACCTGGACGAACCGGACTGGCACATCTCTACGAGCATCTCGCGTTCAATGGCACAGAGAATTATGACGACGAATATTTCAAACCGTTCGACCTCGTCGGCGCCACCGGAATCAACGGTACGACCGATTTCGACAGGACCAACTATTTTGAAATTGTGCCGAATACGGCACTCGATCTGGCCCTCTGGATGGAGTCTGAGCGCATGGGCCACCTGTTGGGCGCCATTACACAGGAGAAGCTCGACGCACAGCGGGCTGTGGTGCAAAACGAAAAACGACAGGGAGATAACCAGCCCTACGGCAAAGTCTTCTATAACATCCTGGCAGGCGTTTATCCCGAGGGGCATCCATACGCCACATCTGTAATTGGCTCAATGGAAGATCTCGATGCCGCGAGCCTCGAGGACGTCCACGAATGGTTCAGAACCTATTACGGCCCGAATAACGCGGTACTTGTGGTTGCCGGCGATGTGACACCGGATGACGTGCTTGCAAAAGTTCAGCATTATTTTGGAGACATCCCGCCTGGCCCGCCAATCGCGAAACATAAGCAGTGGGTGGTCAAACTCGATCGCGACAAGCGCGAGGTCATGCAGGATCGCGTTCCGCAGGCGCGTATCTACAAGGTCTGGGGTGGCCCGAGCATCACGGACGACGACTCCGAGTTGCTTGATCTTGCCGGGGAAATTCTGTCCGGTGGAAAAAATTCGCGCCTTTATAAGCGACTGGTCTACGACGACCAGATCGCAACCTCTGCAACGGCTGGCATGATGAGTGCAGAAATTGGCGGCATGTTCATGGTCTCCGCCACCGTGCAACCTGGTGGAGACCTGGCAGCGGTCGAACAGGCACTGAACGAGGAAATCGACCGGATGTTGGCTGATGGAATCTCAACCGAGGAACTGGAACGGGTAAAGGCACAGAACCGATCAGGATTTGTACGTGGCCTCGAGAGGATCGGTGGCAAAGCCAATTTGCTCGCTGCGAACGCCGTGTACGAGGGCGACCCTGGCGCGTACCGGGAATCCATGGTTCACCTGGACAATGCGACGACGGAGGATGTTGAAGCAGCTGCACGGCGATGGCTGACAGCAGGTGCATATCACCTCGAGATTCACCCGTTTCCGGAACTGAGTGCTGCGACGGAGGGCGCGGATCGATCATCTCTCCCTGAGACCACTACGTTTCCTGAGGTAAGATTCGCGGAATTCGATCGTGACTTCCTGAGTAACGGCATGGAAATCATCGTCGCCAATCGGAGCACGATACCAATCGTCAACATTCGAATGAGTTTCGATGCCGGTTACGCATCAGACCAGTTCGGAGAATTCGGCACCTCCAGTCTTGCAATGGCCATGCTGGACGAAGGTACGACAAGTCGCTCTGCCCTTGAGATCAGCGACGAACTGGACCGGCTGGGCGCACGCTTCAGTGCGAGGTCCGGAATTGATTCCTCATCTGTCGGCATCAGCGCACTGAAAGAAAACCTCGATGCATCGCTGCACATTTACGCTGACATTATTCTGAACCCGTCGTTTCCGGAAAGCGAACTGGAGCGTCTGCGCAAGATGCGATTCGCCCAGATCCAGCAGGAAAAAACCCGCCCGGTTGGGCTTGCCATTCGTATCTTCCCCAAATTGCTGTATGGAGAGGGTCATGCCTACTCGATGCCATTGAGTGGTTCGGGAACCATAGAGTCAGTAAGCCGCATCACTCGCGACTCGCTGGTCGACTATCACAAAACCTGGTTTCGGCCCAATAACGCAACGATGATTGTTGTTGGCGACACGACGATGGCAGAAATAAAGCCAAAACTGGAGCGGCTATTCAGCAATTGGGAACCGGCCGACGTGCCAACCAAGAACATTGCGGACGTGGGTCAGCAGGACGTGGAGCGCATCTACCTGATCGACAGGCCCGACTCTGAGCAGACCATCATCATCGCCGGCAACGTGGCGCCGGCCGTAGGAGACGGCAATGAACTCGCGGTAGAGGCGATGAACGAAATCCTGGGTGGCAGTTTTACAGCACGACTGAATATGAATCTGCGCGAAGACAAGGCCTGGGCTTACGGCGCATATACCGTCTTATTGAACACCAAGGGCCAGCGTCCGTTTCTCGCCTATGCGCCTGTTCAAACTGACAAGACAATGGAGTCAATGGCGGAGATCAAGCGCGAACTCGTCGCCTTCCTTGGAGACAATCCGGCAACCGATGAAGAAATCAACAAGGTCAAGAACAAGAATACTTTGAGCCTGCCTGGCCGCTGGGAAACGGCCTCCGCCGTGCTGCGGGATATCGACGAAATCGTCACTTACGATCTGCCCGATGACTACTGGGACACGTACGCTGACAACGTGCGGAAAATTTCCGGCAAACAAATCGCCGAAGCGGCGGCTGCGGTCATCAAACCGGATAAGCTGATCTGGGTGGTTGTTGGCGACCGGGAGAAGATCGAGTCACGAATTCGCGAGCTCGAACTCGGCGAAATCACGCTGCTGGATCAGGATGGGAATGAGATTCAGCCCACAGCGTCCAATTAAGGCTCCATGGCAATCGAAGCGGTTTCTGCATGAAAGGACGAGCATTTACCTGCACTATTTGATGGCGCCTCGATTTTGGCTCGATTTCGCCCGACGGTCCGCTGGCGCGTATTGTTATGTTTAGCGGTTAATCACTTGCATCAACATTTTTGTCTTGTGCGCGACCAACTCTGTAAGAATCGGCAATACCGATCAACCAGGAAACTAATAAGACAGCCAGGGCGATATCCAGCAGTTGCGATTCGGCGCCCGCAGTTTGTCCTGATACCAATTCCGAAATTGTTGCCGCATCAAACTGGATTTCACCACTTTGAATTTTTTCGGTTATTTGCAGAGCCGTCTCTACCGATTTTGCAATCAAGAAATATAGCCCGGCAAATGCTGCGCCGGCTAAAATGACACCAGGAATATACTTCTTCAAGAGAAAATGCCCGACGCCAGGAAATATAAAAGCCGATAACAAGGCTGCTTTCATTGGCTTTTTCATCAGCTATACCAGCGTTCAAAACACCGTGGATGGAAGGAAAACATAACAGCGCCCCCTGACATCTGGTTAAGGATACAAGATCTGATCTTTATTCACTACGAAGCGGCTGGGCAGCCGCAACCGGGACAGGCAGGGGTCGGATATATCTTGCGCCATGGCGCCGTGCGACAACCAATGCGACTGACCCCATGTCTCATGTTCCCAGGCTGATGACCTGCTCGGCGCGATTGATCGCTTCCGGTCGATGGGCAACGCTTACAACGGTGATGCCCAGTTCACGGATGTTCTGCAGCACCCGCCTTTCCATGCTGACATCAAGATGGCTGGTAGCCTCATCCAAAAAGAGCATTACGGGCCTCCGGTACAGTGCGCGCGCCAGCACGAGGCGCTGCACCTGTCCGCCCGACAGGTTTTTGCCCATGTCACTGATCTGCGTCTGAAGCTTCATCGGCAGGTTCTGAATGTCCGGCCAGATTTCCGCGATGATTGCAGCCTCTCGCAAACGCGCCAGGTCAGGCGCCGTATCGAATGCTGAAATGTTTTCCGTAACCGTCCCCTGAAAGAGTGTATCGTTCTGTAGCACAAAACCCGTTTGCCCTCGCAGCGAATCCCTGTTCCACAAAGGCAGATCCATGTTGTCGACATAAATTTGACCTGCGTTTACCGGCAGATGCCCGGCGAGCAGTTTCAATAAGGTTGTCTTGCCACATCCCGACGGGCCGGTGATGACGACATTAATGCCCGCAGCAATGTCGCAACAAAAGTCCCGCACTATCCATGGCCCCGCCGAGTAACGGAACGCGATGTTCTCGGCTGTTAACGATCCCTTTATGGTTGAATTAATCGCGCCGGCCGGAATTGCCGGCATTGGTTCGGCCAGCACGATATCCGACAGCCTGCCCGTGTGCACTTTCAGCAAAAAGAATTTCTGGACCGCTTCCGCAAGACCAAGCGCTGCAGACCCAAACCTGGCGCGCAGACTCATGAACGCGAACAGGACACCGAGCGTAAAGTGCTTGTCGAGAACACCGGCGATGCCGATGCCGAGAAAAAGCACTTGCTCGAACACGCCGATGATACCGGTGCCGGTTTCCTGTGCGATCGACAACCTGCCTTCGCGAACTCGTGCGTTGGTCGCGTTGGAGAAGTGATTTTGCCAGTGAGCGAGCCTTAAGTGCCCGAGTCCGAGCGCCTGCACCACATCGCATGCGCGAAGTGATTCAAGCAGCGAACTGTTCTGTGACGCTGTGTGAATGATCGCCTGCTCCCCCAGACGCCGGCTTGCGGGTAGAATCATTGCCATCAGGAGCGCCGAAAGCGCGAGCCCTGCCAAAGAGACCGCCGTCAGCCAGCCACTGTAAAGAAACATTATTGCCAGCGTCGTCAGCAATACAGCGCTATGTACGACGCTGTTGATAACATGGTCGGTTAACGCATGCCTGATTGGTGTGAGCGATTCGAGTTTGGACATCAGGTCACCAGGGTGCCGACTATTGATAAAGGTCGCCGGCAGGCAGAACAAGTGACTCATGACACTAACGGAACTGTCGACGGCCAGGTTGGTTCCGGTAAACAGGCTGATCCAGCGCCGTAACCCGTCGAGCATCACGCCAGTGAGCATGATCAGTGCGAGACCTCCAAGCGCACGGTACAGCCATTGACGATCCTGACCCAACACCAGTTCATCAATCAGAATCTGCGTGGCAATCGGCGGCGCCAGCGCCAGGACCTGAGTGCTCAGCAACAGGCAAAGCATCAGCCCGAGATAGCGGTAGAGGTGACGAAACGACCCGGCAAAATCCACGAAAGACAAAGTAACTCGCTCGCTCTGCCGGCGAAACCCGCGCGCAGGCAGCAGCTCCAGTGCCACGCCTGTGAACGATTCATCGAATTCTGCCGGCCCGACTTTCCTGCGGCCGGTTGCGGGATCATGAATCAGGTAATGTCGACGCCCATAGCGAACCAGGACCACAAAATGGTCCATGCGCCAGTGCAGCACGGCCGGAAGTCGTAAGCGATGCAATTCGGAGAGTGACAGTCGTAACGGCCGCGCCGTTAGCTGAAGATACTTTGCTGTGCGCAGCAGGTCACCGAATGTCGTACCTCGACCGGAGAGACCGTGCAACTTCCTTAACTCATCCAGAGGAGTGCGTTTGCCATAGAACGCGGCCACCATGGCCAGGCAGGTAAGCCCGCACTCTGCGCTCTCCTGCTGGAAAATGATCGGGACTCTTCGACGGCGCCGATTGCCGCCAATGGGATCAGGCACCCTGGTCTCCCGACCCGGTTGCAACCACGCGCAGGAGCCATTCGAAAAGTCTGTAGCGTCGCTGTACGAGGTCAGCCTGGAATGATGTGCCAGGTGCCAGCGGCCAGACCGCGTTGAACGCTTCAATATGGGTTTCGTTGAGTCTCGCCCGGACTTCGAAAACCGGACCGGTCAGCGCCAGCGGCACACTGATTTCCCTCGGTACGATCGCGATGCTCGATATCGAAGTAACCACTGCGGTGCTGGTGCCGAATAACTGGTACGGATAGGCGTCAAGGCGAAGCTGCACGACCTGGCCTTTCCGCAGGAACCCGGCTTTAGCGCTCGACAGGTACAGCCATGCCTCGAGTTCCTGATGTGGCCGGTAGACCTTGAGCAGGGCTTGTCCGGCGATGACTGCGGAACCTGGCCGCACGTTGACCCTGGCAACGACGCCGGCCTCGGATGCCCGGATATCCTGACTGATCAGGTGTTCATGCTCAACGACCTGGCGCTGCAAACGCCGTTGTTCAAGATCGTGCAGGATTGCCTGGCGCGCCGCCGCATCGCCTGCTTCGGCGCGCGCCCGCAAAATGGCGGCAACCTCCTGCTCGTAGTCCAGCATGGTACGCCTTATGGTGGCGCTCCTGGCCCTGGCCTGCAGCAACAGGGATTGCTCCTGGTCGAGAGCCTCAACGGAAATGCCTCCCTTGCCGGCAAGGCTCCGGCGTCGCGCTAACCGTCGCTCGAATAACTCAACCTGGTCCTGCTGAAGTTCGTATTCGGTTTTCGCAACGGCGCGCCGCTTGCTGATCGAATCCTGACGCTCGCCAAGCGCCAGCAAGCGGCTGCTGTCAATCGCCACCTGCCGTGCGTGCGCCTTGTCCAGCAACGCGATTTCTGCATGCAACGACGGTAATTGGAGCCTGGCAAGTTGCTCCTGGTTAGTGGTGATATTGAGCAGCAGGTCTCCGGCATTGATGACCTGCCCTTCGCGAACATTAATTTTGGTGACCCTGCCTGGCGCGCTCGCAACAATGTCGAGCAATCCGTCCGGTGGCATCAGTACCCCGACAGCCCTGGCGCGTTGCGGAATCTCCACATACCAGGCGACAAAGCCAAGCAACAGCATGGCCAGCACACCAACTGCCAATGCGACAAAACCGGAAGGCGGCACGATCACTGATACCGAACCAAATAACCGGTGGCTGGCTGACTGTACCGCACTTCTGCGAAAAAGCGTCGTAACGCCTGTCTTGTTCGCAACCTCCTGTCGCATGAGATGAGTATCCGTTCCCACAGTCATAACATTTGATCATGGCGAGTCGTAATGAGCGATCTCATTTACACGGCGCTTTGCCCGGTTTTTCGTGGGGCCCTTGCCTGCGCCGGGCAAAATACATGACCGTATCGGGGCGCAATGCGATAACCTCCGAAAACTGTCCTGAGGAAATGTTTATTGGCGATTGCGCATGACGATTGACGAATACATAACGCTCATCGACGACGCCAGTGTCTATGACGTCGCGAGCAAAACTCCGCTGGAGCTTGCCAGCAATTTGTCCGCACGGCTCGGCAACCGAATCTTCATGAAACGCGAAGATTTGCAGCCGGTTTTCTCATTCAAGATTCGCGGCGCTTACAACAAAATTGCCAAATTGTCGCAAGACGCGCTGGATGCCGGCGTTATCTGCAGTTCAGCCGGTAATCACGCGCAGGGAGTGGCGCTTGCAGCGCAAAGGAAAAACGTTCGGGCGGTTATCGTCATGCCGGTTACCACACCGACAATCAAGATCAACGCGGTTAGGTCGTTTGGTGGCGAGGTATTATTGCATGGCGATACTTACGACGATGCGGATGCGCGTGCCAGGGAACTTGAACAAGAGCAAGGACTGACTTTCATTCACCCATTTGATGATCCTGCTGTGATTGCCGGCCAGGGCACAATCGGCCGCGAACTGATCAATCAGCTTGAAGAGGATGTGCAGGCAGTTTTCGTACCGATTGGCGGCGGCGGCCTGATTGCCGGGATTGCGGCTTACGTGAAGGGAAAAAGGCCAGACATCAGGATCATCGGCGTCGAGCCGGAGGATTCTGCGGCAATGCAGAAATCGCTTGCAGCCGGAAAACTTATTACGCTGGATCACGTTGGCATTTTTGCAGATGGCGTCGCGGTGCGCCGCGTGGGTGATGAAACATTCAGGATATGCCAGCAATTGGTGGATGAAATCGTCACGGTTGATACCGATCAGATTTGTGCCGCTATTCGGGATATTTTTGAGGATACACGTTCGATTGTCGAACCCGCCGGTGCGCTGGCTGTTGCCGGTGTAAAAAAATATATCGCGGCAAATAGCATCGAAAACCAGGCATTTGTCGTCATTAACGGTGGCGCAAACGTCAACTTCGATCGCCTGCGGCATATCGCCGAGCGAGCGGCGATCGGTGAGCAACGTGAAATGCTGCTGGGCGTCGAGATTCCGGAAAAACCCGGTAGCTTCCGGATATTTTGCGAAGCCCTCGGCCGGCGCAGCATCACCGAATTTAACTACCGTTACAGCGATTCCAGAAAAGCGCACATCTTCGTCGGCGTGGAATTGAGGCATGGCGCCGATGAGCACGCCGAGCTTATTGAAAACCTGACCAGGCTTGGATTTCCCCTCGTCGATCTGAGCGACAATGAGATGGCTAAGCTGCATGTCCGCCACATGGTTGGTGGAACCGCAAAAATCGAGAATGAAAGACTCTTTCGCTTCGAATTTCCCGAACGGCCAGGTGCATTACTGGATTTTCTGAAAGCAATTGGTACCGACTGGAATATCAGCCTCTTTCATTACCGGAATCATGGCTCGGACTACGGAAGAATCCTGGCCGGGATCCAAGTCGCTACCGAAGAATCAGAAGAGCTGGAAGCCCACCTGGCCGATCTCGGTTACACGTATCGGGAGGAGAGTGACAATCCTGCGTATGCGATGTTTTTAGCGTAGGAGCCGGCCTGCCGGGGGATCGATGCCCGATACGTGTAGCTGGTTTAAATCGCTCGCCGGGGCGAGCTCCTACAGGCGAGCTCCTGCAGGTGCGCCGTTACGACGGATTGCCGCGAATCGTTTTGTAGGAGCCCGGCCTGCCGGGAGATCGATGCCCGATACGTGGACTCAGCCTTGATCGCTCGCTGGGGCGAGCTCCTACCGGCGAGCTCCTACCGGCGAGCCCCTACTCGCGAAAAGACGAATCCTTGCGATCCAGTTTCCGCAATAGTCCCGGCCATGCGAGATCACCGCCCATGCCTTTCAACACTGTCTCGATCTGCGCTTTGATGCCACTAACAATCGCAGGCTTTATCAGCGTGAGCTCCGCACCACCCGATTGCGCCATCAATTGCGTCTGACAGGCAGTCTCGAGTGCATACATATAAAGAAAAGCATCCGGTATCGTTGCGCCCACGGCGAGCAAACCATGGTTTCTCAGGATCAGGAAATTGTTACTTCCCAGGTCTGCGACCAGTCGCGGTTTCTCCTCCTCATTCAGTGCGATCCCCTCGTAGTCGTGATAGCTGAGTGAGGCAAAAGGAAACAGCGATATCTGCGAGATGGGCAGCAGTCCGTCGACCTGCGCAGACACGGCTACCCCTGCCTTCGTGTGCGTGTGCAGGACGCATCCCGCATCCGTGCGTGCAGCATGCACGGCACTGTGAATCGTAAATCCGGCCGGGTTAACGAAATACGGGGTATCGAGGACGATCTCGCCATCCAGGTTGACCTTGACGAGACTGCTCGCGGTCATTTCCTCGAACAGTAATCCGTAGGCGTTAATAAGAAAGTGTTCGTCCGAACCCGGCACTCGTGCTGAGATGTGCGTAAATATCAGGTCATCCCAGCCATGCATGGCGATCAGCCGGTAGCAGGCCGCCAGGTTCACGCGCGTCTTCCACTCCTCTTCCGATACCTGGTTTTTGACGGACAAGGCTTCTCTGGCGGTACTCATTGGATAACTCCGGGACTGTTCGCGTTTCTTGCATTATACGTCAGCGCAACCAGTTACAGCCGAAACGTACTTTCAGCTATATATGAACAACTTATTCCCGTTCGTTTGCAACTATTCCAGCCGCTTAAGCATCAAACAGTTATAGAACGGCAAGATTTTGTACCGAATTCTGGTCCGAGTGCACCTCGGCCAGGGTGGCAGACGAAACAAATAAATCTCCCAAAGGTTTTGTTTCGTTCTTTAGACGGTGGCTTCGGCCACCGTTTTTTTGTGTTGGTGCCGGCAGCTAGTCCACGTAGGACTGCGCGTGAATGTGGCTGATCTTTTCGTGTTGTGAGAGACGATAGAAATACCGCAACTCGTGCAGGCCCTCGCGACTGTCATGTGTCAGTCGCCTGCGAAGTCCGTGGCAGAAACGAGCGGCATAATTATTCGCCGTGGTGTATCGCTCGCGCTGAACTCTGCTCAAGCGCGGATTGAATCGCACATTGTCGAACAGCCAGCCATGCAACTTGTCAGTAAGCTCGTTGTCATCCTGCTCCAATGCCAGGAAAAACGTGCTGACAAACTTGTCAACCTCGGCCTGTATTTCCAGCTCCAGCAGGGAAACGCGTCGATTCTTGCGTGCACGCCAGGCGATGTAATTGAAATGGCTGATGCCCTCGAGGACCGTCCATAGATCGTTGAGTTGATCAACTTGCAGTTCCTGCAGAGGATTCGAATTTTTCAGGCGCGACAACATCGCACTATCAAGAAAAACACCGAGCGCGAGGCCGTCTTCATCTTCCCGCAGTAACACCGATTCTTCAGTTTCCGGGATCAGGGAACCTTCGCCGAGGGTCCGGGCAATAACCGGGTCAGTAATCAGAAAGTCATTGACGTCATATCCAGGGTCAACCCCGTAGATCCTGGCAAGGTGATCTTGCAGTTGCGAGAGCATCAGTGGTGATTGCGGCTGCCAGATTGCGCAATAGGAATGACGCCATTCTGTTTCAACAGCTCGGCGGCACGCTTGCTACCGGTTAACAACCAGACTTCGTAGGTTCGCAGCAGGTCGATATCCGATGATTGCCTTGCGCTGTCCCTTACCTCGTTCAGCACGTCGACAACGATCTGAAACTTTCTGCCGAGTTCTTTATATACACCGGCCAGCACCTGACCACGGAACGTACCGCGTATTTCATCGGACAGCGAGCCATATGCATTGCCACCCATATTGATGTAGTAATCAAGGTCGACGATTTTGTGCGCGAGGCTATCCGCGAAGAACCCGGCGACGAACAACGCCACGTCTCCGATGCGCTGGAGTGAAAAATTTCTATCTGCGACAGTCGGTGCATCTGCAGCATCCACCATCATTAGCGCCAACGGCTTGATTCCGTACGAATCGCCGTGATCTTCGTAAAGGTCTTCCGAGCGAGAAAATAGTATGAGCAGATTTACGACGTAATGGGCTGCGTGGGGGTCAACTTCGACCCCCTGGTGTTCGATCGCAGCATTAATCGATTCACGAAAGTAGTCGCGAAGATTATGCACCGGTACAACCCGGTCGCTCACTGTGTGACAGGTCATTCTTTAGTCTCCTGCATGCAAAAGACGATTCAGGTATATCTTAATCAGAGTAACTTAATTGTGACAAGGTTCACGATAAGAATGTGAAATATGCTGAATGACGCGAATCTGTGACGCTCTGCAGCTCCAGGATTGCATAATATCAGGGGCGGACTGACGGCATTTATGATATTCAGCTCTGCTAAACTCCCACTCGCAATAACAAGAAGGAGAGCAGGATGAACCTTGCTTATTCGCTGGCTGATATAAACTGGCTGGCCGTCGTCGTTGCTACTGTTATCGCATTTGCAATCGGCGGCCTCTGGTACTCAAAAGCACTGTTTGGCAGCGCCTGGCTGGAGGAAGTCGGTCTTACAGAGGAAGCCGTTAAAAACGCAAACATGCCAGGACTTTTCGGCGGCACTTTGGTATTGCAATTTCTCGCGGTAACGGCGCTCGCTGCATTGATTGGCACAGACAGCTCATGGCAAAGCGGCTTGTACAGCGGTCTGCTGGTCGGTGTTTTCTGGGTGGCGACGGCCTATGGAATTACTTATTTGTTCGAGCAGCGATCCTTGCGCCTGTTCCTGATTAATGCCGGTTACAACGTTGTCCTGTTTTCGATAGTGGGAACTATTCTTGGAGCCTGGCACTAACAGAAAAATTTGATCTTGTCGTCGCTTCGTCCGTTTGTAGTTTCTTGCCGGACTACAATTCGACCCTTCGTGATCTGTCATCCGCGCTCAAGCCGGGAGGACTGTTTGTGCAATGGGAGACTGGCTGAATGAAATGCCGATCGAGCGTATACGCGGTGCTTGCAAGGAGTCAGGGCTGATCAATCCTGGTGTCGAGGAGGCATTCGCAATGACGATGGAGGACGAGTCTATGCCGGTCGTTTTGGGAGTAGCTCGAACGCCAATCTGAAATCTGAGCCAATCGCCGCAAGATGCCGCTCTTGCGGGATCGCGGCGGGGCGCCGCTCCTGCGATGGTTACCACATCTCCAACAAGCTACTGGCAACGTCCAGCCGTTTGTTGGTCCTGGGGCCCAGGCGATTGCTTGTCGATTCATTGCGGCCATGGAATTGTGAGTCCATCGTCGCCAGCAAATTATCGGTCATGAATCTACTGCGCGCACCGTAAACATGCCGGTCGCCATTGCGCCGTTGCTGCGTAACGTGGTAGCGCAACGGCGCAATCAGTTGCAATGATTGCCTGGCCCGCGTCATAGCAACATATAGAAGGCGTCGTTCTTCTTCGATCATTTCGGGTTTGCCGGTCGCGAATTCGGATGGAAAATTCCCATCGGAAAAATTAAGGACGAATACCGAATCCCACTCCTGACCTTTGGCCGAATGCACGGTCGACAGAATGAGGTAGTCCTCATCGAGGTATGGATCTCCGGCCAGGTCTCCTGCGGCGCTCGGCGGGTCGAGCGTCAACTCTGTCAGGAACCTTTCCCTGGTCGGATAACGCCCCGAGATTTGTTCAAGCTGCTCCAGATCCGCCTCCCTGGTTTCGAGACCATCGTAAAGACGTTCAAGATGAGGTTGGTACCAGCGGCGTGCTTCGCCCAATTGCGACTGCCAGTTTTTTTCGGCAGGTTCGGCTGACGACAGCGACGTCATCAATTTGCAGAACAAAGGCCAGTCTGCCCGGGTTGCAGCCGGCGGCATGAACTCATCAAGCGAGGAAAATGCGTGACTATTGCTGGCGAGAAACTCGAAACTTCGCGCAGCGAAGGACGGCCCCATGCCGGGGAGTAGTTTGAGCACGCGAAAAGCGGCGATCTGATTCTTTGGATTCTCCGCCCACTTGAGTATGGATAACAGGTCCTTTACGTGACTGGCCTCGAGAAACTTGAGGCCGCCGTATTTCACGTAAGGGATGTTGCGACGCACCAGCTCGAGTTCCAGGCGGTCGCTGTGATACGAGCTCCGGAAAAGTACCGCCTGGCGTTTGAGCTGCAGTCCCTGTTCGCGATTAGCAAGAATCGCCTCGACAACATACTCCGCTTCGGCATCACTGTCCTCGACTGTTACGTAGGCCGGTTTTGCACCGCCCTGTTTCCTGGAAAACAAATTCTTTTTGTATTGCCGCTCACTCTCGGCGATCAGGCAATTGGCGCTGTCGAGAATCGGCTGTGTCGACCGGTAATTCTCCTCAAGGCACACGATCCTGGCCGGCGGCATATACTGGTCCGGAAAATTCAAAATGTTGTCGACGTCGGCGGCACGAAAAGAATAGATCGATTGCGCATCGTCGCCGACGACAGTCACACCGTCTCCGTCCGGCTTGATCGCGTGCAGAATATCGGCCTGCAGCAGGTTCGTATCCTGATACTCATCGACCAGCACGTGATCGAACCAGGAGCCGATTTCTTCCGCAAGCTCGGTGTCGGCGACCAAGTGACCCCAGTAAAGCAACAGGTCGTCGTAGTCGAGTGCCTGGCTGTCCTGTTTTCGCTCGACGTAGTGACGAAACAGCGACCGTAATTCCTGCTCCCAGTCAGCGCACCACGGATATGTTTCATCCAGGGACTCGAGTAACGGTTTGCGTGTATTGACGCAGCGCGAATAAATCGCGAGGCAGGTATCCTTTTTTGGAAATCGCCGGGACTTCCGCGACAGGCCCAGTTCGTGGCGTGCGACATCCATCAAATCGGCGGCATCACCGCGATCGAGAACGGAGAAGCCGGGATCGAGTCCGAGATTATGCGCGTAGCGACGTAACAGACGGTTGGCAACCGAGTGAAAGGTGCCGGACCAGGGCAGGATGCCCTGTGCAACCTGTGGCCCGTTGCTGCCACAAAGCGCCTGGCGAACGATCGACTCCACGCGCCGGGTCATCTCCTGAGCGGCACGCCGGGTAAAAGTAAGGAGCAGAATGCGCTCCGGGCTGACGCCCTGGATGATCAGGTGTGCAACGCGATGCGCGAGCGTCATCGTCTTGCCGGTCCCTGCGCCGGCTATCACCAGTAATGGCCCTGCTGCAAAAATGCCCTTGGCCGCTTTTTGCCCAAACGAGGCAGCCTGCCGTTGCGCGGGGTTCAGGAGCTCCAGGTAGTCTGTTTGTATGTCAGCCGCATACGCCATAACTGTTTTTTTATACAGTACTGGATGTATTTACACAAGCCGGCGAAGCATTTCAGGTCAGGAATTTCTCGACAGCAGCGGCCAGCGCGCCCGGCTGCTCGAAATGCACCATGTGGCCTGCGCCCGGGATCTCTATCAACTCTGCCGCTGTGAACGCATCGATCTCGTGCGGCCCCGCAAGTTTCGCTGCCCTGGAAAAAAAATCGCTCTCTGCTCCCTTCACTACAAGCACCGGCGCCATGATTTTCTCCCAGCAGGCTCTTGCCTCGGCGCGCCGGTATTGCACGGCATTGGGGAGACGGTGAGCGGGATCGGTGCGCAACATGACGGTGCCATCATCTTTCTGCTCTGCCCACAGACTTGCGACGAACAAGGACTTGTTCGCAGGCATGCGCGGATTGCGTTTGCGGATGCGCTGCGCGAGTTGTGCAAAATCCTGGTAAGTCGAATACGTCTGCATTTCCCGGCTTTTCTCTATCCAGCGCCGGTAATTCGCAGGTGCGTTGTCCGGATTGCTTTCCGGGAGACCGAAACCTTCTACATTGATGAATGCAGCAACCCGCTCGGGCATGATGCCTGCGTACAATCCGGCAATGTTAGCGCCCATGCTGTGTCCAAGCAGCCGCGCCGGCTCTCCCGGGCTGTACAGGTCGAGCAGCACGTCCAGGTCGGCAACGTAGTCCGGAAACCAGTAGCTCTGCGCGCGATGCGCGGATTCGCCGAAGCCGCGCCAGTCCGGCGCGATAGAGAACCAGTCTTTCGTCAGCGCATCGACGAAAAACTGGAATGAAGAGCCGGTATCGTTAAAGCCATGCAACAGAACCAGCAGCGGCTGGCTGCTGTCTCCCCACTCGCTTACCTGATAATCAACTCCCCGGATAAGGTGTCTGGCCGAACGTCGCGTAATTTGCGCCCGGTATGTTTGTTCGCTCTTCATCGATTGATCCTAGCAGGATGTTGAAAAAGTCATCCATGACTTTTTCAACGACGCGATCCAAAAAGTGCGATTTTCGGATCGCTCACATTTTCAACGGCTTGCAGCCATGGAAAATGACGGTACGTCCTTGTACCGACTATCAGGTTCACGAAAATCAGAGTTTTTCGTGAACCTGCCAAGGACCTTTGGCTTATAGGATGACTGTCGTGTATAAAATCACTGCATTCTCATCCAGGACTCCTCAGCAGTACAGGCCAACGCGATTAATGACTTTTGAAATCGCACTCGTGCTCGGCATTCTGGTCATCTCGTTGATTCTTTTTGTCAGCGAAGTGATTCGCATGGATCTGGTCGCGCTGCTGGTCCTGTGTGCTCTGGCAGTGTCCGGCCTGGTTTCCGCCACGGAAGCGTTCGCCGGCTTCAGTAACAGTGCCGTCATTACCGTATGGGCGATGTTCATCCTGAGCGCGGGACTGACGCGAACAGGCATCGCGGATATTATCGGGCGCCAGGTCATCCGCCTGGCAGGCCGGCGGGAATTCGCGATGGTCATCGTTATCATGATCACTGCGGCGGTGCTGTCGGCATTCATGAACAATATCGGGGTTGCGGCCCTGATGTTGCCGGTCGTCGTCGACGTAGCAAGACGCACAAGAATCCCGCCATCACGCCTGTTGATGCCGCTGGCGTATGCCACC
>SMWE01000029.1 GCA_004357475.1 Gammaproteobacteria bacterium | reverse complement strand
GCCGCATACATCGGAGATGCCACTGAAGTGATTGACCTGGACGGTCATACCGCGATTCCTGGTTTCATCGAAGGGCACGGACATTACACGAGCTTCGGCGGTTCCCTGATGATTCTCGATTTCCGTTATTCGAAGAGCTTCGGCGAGATCGTCTCCCAGGTTGCGGCCGCTGCAAAGGAAACGCCTCGCGGCGAGTGGATCATTGGCCGCGGCTGGCACCAGGATAAATGGCAAACGAAAGAGGATGTATTGGTCGAGGGCCTGCCGGTACATGAATCCTTAAGTGCTGCGACGCCTGATCATCCTGCCATGTTGATTCATACCAGCGGGCACGCTGTGTTCGTCAATCAGAAGGCGATGACGCTGGTTGAACTCGGTGACGACACTGCGGCTCCCGCGGGCGGTGAAATCGTGCGTGATGAAAATGGCCACGCAACCGGCATGATGCGCGAGTCGGCCCAGGACGTATTTCGCCAGGCGTTTTCAGGTCATCAGGGACGGCGGCCTGCCGGCGTAGCGGAAGACGAGATACGCCGCATGGTTCTGCTGGCTGGTGAAGCGTCGTTACGGCATGGCATAACATCGTTCCAGGATCTTGGGACGTCGTTCGTCGAGGTGGATCTGCTGAAGGTTATGGCGGACGAGGGGAATCTTCCCGTACGGCTGTACATGGCCCTCGAAGAGGAGGCGGCCGATATGCAGGACCGGCTTGCGGAATATCGCATGGTCGGCTACGGCAATAATTTTCTGACGGTACGTGCGATTGGCGAGAAAGTTCTGGACGGCGCCCTTGGAACACATGGTGGCTGGCTGCTCGAACCCTACGCAGACTTGCCGCGTAGTTCAGGCCTGAACGTTGTGCCGGTTGAAGAGATAGAAGCATCAGCCCGGCTGGCCATCCAGCATGACTACCAGCTCGCAATCCAGGGCATCGGCGATCGCGCTTATCGCGAACTATTGAATATTTACGAGAAAGAATTCGCCTTGCATCCGGATAAAACCGATCTGCGCTGGCGCATCGAACATGCGCAGGTGATTCACCCGGACGACGTGCAACGCACTGTTGATCTAGGTGTTATCCCGGCCGTACAGGGAATATTCGCCTGTTCCGATGGTCCATGGGTGGTCGACCGTCTGGGTCCGGAAAGAACGCTGGAACGAGGCTATATTTTTAATACGCTGGCCGAAGCCGGTGCGGTGCCGACCAATGGAACCGATCCACCCGTTGATGAGATCGATCCGATTGGCAGCTTTTATTGCTCGGTGACCCGGATACTTCCCGATGGCACCAGCTTTCAGCCGCAGGAAGTGTACTCGAGGGAGCGCGCGCTTTATTCCTATACGATGGGCAATGCGATCGCGGCATTCGAAGAGGACATCAAGGGCTCGCTGACACCTGGCAAACTTGCGGACATCACCGTTCTGTCTCAGGACCTGCTGAGCGTGCCGGATGACGAAATTATGAATACGGAGATTGTCATGACCATACTCGGTGGCAAGGTGCGGTATCGGGATGGTGAGATCGTTAATTAATCTCGGTGCCGGAATGTTTTACAACCAATAAGGCCGCAACAAATGTTGCAGCCTTGTTGGTTGTCGCTCGCTACGGCGAGTTCCTGTGTACGGTCTTTTCTTAAGGTCTTGCGATGACGGCCTCGATTTCGATCAGCATATTGGGTCCGCCTGCGAGACCGGCTATCTGCACTGCTGATCGCGCCGGCTTGTTTGGCTGATCCTCGGTGCCGAAATATTTGGTGTAGGCTTTCATGAATCCGCCGAAGTCCATGCGGCCGTCCATCTCGGGATCACCGACCAGGAACACTGTCAACTTGATGACGTCGCCAAAGCCAACCCCCAGTTCTTTGAATGAATCTTCCATGCGGCCAAACACGTTCAAAGCCTGTGTTTCGGTGTCGCCGTAATATTCGCGGCTGCCGCGCTCCGCATCGGGGTTGACGGGCCCCGGCACGGTGCCACTGTGATAGATCAGGGTTGTGTCGGCGCTTACTTCCACAGCCCGGGAAATCGGAAACGTGGAATTATTCGGCAACGGATGACGGGTAACGTCCGCAGTCGCACTATTGCCAATTAAAACGAGTGTGCAAATGAGTATGGTTTTTTTCATTATTGATTTTCCTGTTTCTTTTACTATTGCTCTTGCAAAGTTGAAATGTAAGTAACCACGTCCTGGATCGCTTCATCATCCGGCAACAACCGGGTCGAGGCACGCATCTGCATGCCGTAGGTATCCCCCGCGTGACTGCCGCGGGTTCCGTCCCTGAAATTCCTGAGTTGTGTGACCAGGTACCAGTCGTTGAGGCCGGTCAGCGCCGGACTGCCGAGCGCAATGTTGCCTTCTCCGCGGACACCATGACATGCGGCGCAAGTGGAGTAATGCGTTCTTCCTTTGTCGGCATCGCCGTCAATGGTGCTGGGTGGCGCATCAGATCGGGTGGTGCTTACAAATGCCGAGACCTCTTTGACTTGCTCGTCAGACAACGCGGCTGCCATCGGCTGCATTTCCATGCCGATGAGGTCCATCTCGTGCTTGCCGCGCCATCCTTTTCTGAACGCGCGTAATTGATTCTCGACGTACCAGCTTTCCATTCCACTGAGTCGCGGGGCTTCAATGGTCGGATTGCCCATGAGCTGCACCCCGTGACAAACCGTGCAGTAGACAAATTCGTCGGCAGGAATTGGCAGCTCGCCTTCTGCCCTGGCAAGCGTTGTCAGGGCCAGCACTGAAACTGCCACAAACGTAATTCTTGCTGCATTCATCGATTTAACCCTTCCGTGATGTCGACGATGCAGCGCGTACACGCTGGTCCAGATCGAGCAATGCGACTTCGGCGGACGCGAAAGCACCTTCCTGCCAGCTTGTGTGATAGCTGATCTGGTCTCCGATCATGTAGTGCCTGCCGTCGGGTTGCTGCAGCATTTTGTAATACCGGTCTCTCGCTTCCGGTGACCAGGACGTGCCGCAGCCCATCATATGATTCATGCGTCCCCAGGGGATGCTGACGCCTGCCTCGATATAGTCCGCATACCCGGGATGAATTTTTTCACCGCAGTCTGCTGCAAACCTCAAGCGTTCATCCGGCGTCATGCGTTCGAAGAACTTCGACTGGTCCCAGAACGCATACGCACCGAGCACGACGCCTTTTTTGCCATGAATGCCGTGCGACGGATACCAGATTTGATTGATCTTCTGGTTCGTGCTGGTGATGCCACCATAAATTCCTTCACGTTCCCAGAAGCGTTCCTTCATCTGGAAGCCGATCTTGAAGAAATTACCAGGCCGCAGCGACGCCAGACCTGCTTTGTATTCTTTCGACAGATTATTCGGAATGCCCTGCATGAAATGGGTTGGAATGCTGTTGAAACACCAGTCCGCACTGAATTTGTGCCGTTGACCCTTATGGTTGTAGATGATATCGATGCCGTCTGCACGGTTTTGAATGGACTGAACCTGCGCATTGGTCAGAATCGGGCGCTTAATATTTTTGACGAAGCCCTTGATGATGTTATCCATGCCGCCAACGGCTTCCATAAGCGGTTCGCCCCAGTCGGGGTTTTCCGAATTTGTCAGCCCCCCGGCCCAGAATTTACTGTCGAGCAACTCACCGAAGTCCATGATCGGGTGGTGTTCGGCAGGCTTCGCGAATCCGCCTGATTTATAGCCGCCACGGCGCGTGCCTGTGTATTTGCCCTTGGAATTAAGATCACCATAGCCGGTCGCGAACTGCAGCACCCGTTCTCTATCTTCGGCAGAAAGTGGTTCATCGAAAACATTCTTGTCCACGGCCTTGTACAAAAGCTCTGACAAAAAGCCGCGCGCATCTGCAACGTACCGAGACATCAGGACCGGCTTGCCGCCGAAGCGCTCAGGATCGTGCTTGTAGGCTGGACGACTGAAGTTTGCCTTTATCTGTAACGGAATCTGTAATTCTTTGCAGTAATGAAGTACACGATGATGATGGCCAGGTATGCGTGCCGGCCCGGCGTTGAAATACATTTCCGGATCGTCATCGAAATTGCAGACTTGGTCGTAGCCCATCTCGTCGACCCGATCGCCGTGTCTCAAAGTCAGGTTTCGGCCACCAACGCGGTGCGAGGCCTCGATGATGGTAACCTCATAACCGGCGCGTTCGAGCTCATAGGCCACGGTGAGCCCGGCAATTCCGGCTCCCAGGACTGCAACTTTTTTCCCGGCAGGACCGGCGCTCTGCAAGGCGAGCATGGCGACCGGCCCGGTTTCCTGCATCAGGCCCATTGCCATGGCGGTCTGATAGACTGCCGTTGCACCACCCGCAGCGCCTACCAGCCCGAGGAAGTGACGACGCGATAAGTTTTTCTCTTTCATCCGTATGCTTCGTTGAAGTTTGTAACAGGTTCAGACCTTAGGTCCCAGACATTGCGGGTAAGTTCCTTGATATTTGGTGAATCTAGGTTTTTGCTTCGCTAAGCAGGAACAGGTCTGTCAAGAGTGCCCGTAAATGTATTGACGCGTTTAGATTATCAACCAGTTCTGAACTGATTTTTTCCTGGGCCAGAACCAGGGTAATCGCTGCACCTGCTTTCCGTGCATCGTCTATAATCACCGGACCGAAGTCTGATTCATCTGTGCTCAGATCGGCGGATATGCTTCCGGCGGCTTTTGACATGCTGGTCAATGTCGTCCTGACTTCGGAGCCGCCCGGCCCTTCGTCTGATTCACGGCCCTGAGCTGCATATGCGAGCAGGAACTCGTAACCGGATTCAATGACTTCAATACTTTCGTGCAGAGATTTACTCACGCTCGTCAAATCGTGTGGTGTCCTAAACTAAGAATGAGGCCTTTCGGTCAGGCAGAATCGTCCGGCGCCCACCGCTCGGGGTCATGATTCGCCGAAAGTTCGTCTTCGGAAATCCAGCCCTTGATCATTGATCTCAGGTAAAAAAGTTTCTCCGGTCTCAAAGTGAAGTACAGGTGAAACGCAATCAGTGCGATCAATGCAAGTGTAGTGAGTCCATGTATTAAAAACATCCAGCCAAGCGTGGACTCGGAAAGCGAATTGGTCCGGTCCCACCATGGCGTATCGATCATGGCGAACATGAATAGCCCGCTGACAATAACCAACAACGTAACAACGGTAACCGCCGCATGCATGCCCTTTTGTGCTACCGAATACTTGCCAGGCTTGTGGCTATCGTCGAGTGCTTCTTTCAGATCGCTGGGGCTGATCCAGACTGACATCAGGTCTTTTTGCAGTACCGACCTGATAATGTGAAACAGTACCGCAGCGGTTAGTACAAGGCCCGCGATCCAGTGCAGCGTCAGCCAGGCGAACTCGATGCCAATGATTGGCAGGACACCGGTAAACAAAAGGGCCAGGATGCTGATTGCCATGACCCAATGCATGATGCGATCAATCGGTTCGTGACGTTGCACGTGTTTGCCTTCCTGCGAGGGCCGCTCTGCTCTTTGCTGCGTTGCCATGTAAACGGCATGCCCAGCAATGATGACGAGTGCAACGACGCAAACCAGCCATAGCAAGTCCCAGGAAACACCCAGCAGGACCTCTCTTCCCCAAACATCATTCTTATAAGTGGCGATTTCCACGGTGTCAGGCCCTCATAGCACGCCGCACGAGATTTTCCATCATCGGTAGCTTGTATTGGTTGGCGTTAAGCGGACGCGCGCCGTCGGCAGCGATCGAGGCCACCGCATCGGCGGACTCGTCTGACAACGACTTGCCGCGTGCGGCATTTTCAACGTGTCGTAAACGGTGGGGTGTGCAAGCAACGCCGCCACATACGAATCGGCTGTCACCGATCGTGTCGCCGTCCATCGACATCGCGACTGCGATGCTGACCAGCGCGAAGTCCCAGACGTTTCGGTCCGCAATTTTCTCAAAATAGAATTTCTTGCCGGCCCATTTCGCGGGAATGCGTACGGCAGTCAGGATTTCACCGGGCTCGAGCGAGGTCATTTGGGTGATGTGCGTGTCAGGTCCAACAAAGAAATCCTCTGCAGACACGGTCCGTTCACCAGCTACACTCTGTACGACCATGGTTGCCTCGAGCGCGACCATTGCTGTTGCCGTATCCGACGGGGTGACCGCAACGCAGCGGCTGGCGCCGAATATGCAATGTTCGCGATTTATGCCATCCGGGGTATCCGCGTAACAGGTATTGCCGCCGGCACGATAGCAGGAGAGACCGCGGCGGTAGTACCAGCAACGCGCGTCCTGTACGAGGTTGCCGCCGAGCGTCCCGACGTTGCGGATCTGCGGGCTGGCAACAGTCGCTGCCGCATCGCTTAGTAGCCGGTAATCGCGATTAATGCGCTTATCGCGGATAATCTCACGCAGTGTCGTTGCGGCACCAATTTCGATTCCATCTGCGGAATCGCGGATACCGCGAAGCGCTTCGATGCCATTCAAATCGATCATTGCCTGCGGGTGTTTGGCCCGGTCTTTCAGCCACCCGTAGGTGTCCTGTCCACCGCCCAGAATCCAGCCGTCAGCGGCGTACCGGTCAGCAAGGTTCAGTGCATCATCAAGCTCGACCGGTTGGTAGAGCTGCATGTCTGGCATAACGTCGAAAGAAGCCATCGTTACCTCAGGAGTTGTTGGTTTGAAGTGGCTTGAAGGACTGGTCGAGTCCTGCCACATGATTGACGATCATGTCGGCACTGATCGGCGTTCTGCCGAAAATGTGTCCGTCAAGCGCGTCGGAAATTGCCGAAGTCAGCGCGGCAACCGAACAACCCATCGCCGGTTCGCCGATGCCCCTGGCGCCGACCGGGTTCTGCGGATCGGGCAGATCGACCGCGCCCACCTGGATGACTGACGGAACGTCCATATAGGTTGGAATGCGGCATTCATGAAATCCGACGTTTGCCGGCAACCCGTTTTGCGGGTCGTACACATGTCGCTCAAGGCCGGCCATGCCCATTCCCCAGACGGCACCGCCTTTCATCTGTTGTGCCAGCCCTTGCGGGTGCAAAACGGTGCCGCAGTCTGCGATACCCACGTAATCCAGGATGTCGTACTTGCCGGTCTCGAGGTCGAGCTCAATTTCGACAAATGCGCAGGCGAGGCCCGGAATGACACCGTTTCTTTCGAGCTTGTCTTTCGCGACCCCGATCAGTCCACTGCCCGCAAGATTCTGCACGGATCGCTGGGTGATTTCATGAATGTCTTCGGGATAGGTCTGGCCGCTGTAGGCGCCGCCGAGCTGAATTGCGCGGGCAGCGACCGCGCCGTACGACATGCCCTGCGCCGGAGTACCAATCCTGAATACGCGTTGACCGTCGATATCGTAGTCGTCCGGGGTGCCGCCCAGGGTTTCGGCAGCTATCCGCTTCATCTTGTCGACCGCATCCATTGCGGCGACGTAATTGGTTCGCGTCTGCGTGAATGTCGATACACTGCCGGCCTGGTACGAATTCCACGGCAGATTAGCTTCCGTGCTACCGTGGTGAATGACGCAATCATCCCACTCGCATTTCAATACTTCGGCGGCGACGCGGGAGGTTGATGCGAAGGAATAGGTACCCAGGTTGCCGATACCGGAATGCAGGTGAATCTTGCCGTCCGGGGTAATACGAACGAGACCATCGAAACCGTTGGTGCCGGCTGAGTGGTAGCCCTGGCCAATGCCGAGGCCCCTGACCTTGCTGCCATTGCGCTTCGCCTGATTTTTCCTGGTTTCCCAGTCGAACATCTCAGCGCCCTGCTGTAGGGCTTCATCCATGTATGCACTGGTAACCGGTTCCTGGCCCGCGTAAACGGTCGTGTCGTTTTGGACAGCATTGACTCTGCGAATCTGGAGCCGGTCGATGCCCAGTTGTTTTGCAGCCTTGTCCATCAATGGCGCCATGACGGCTGCAATCTGGTTTTGCCCCGGTCCCCTTTGGGCGCCACGCGGTGTTGTATTCGTCAGTATGGGTAATCCACGGAAGCGCATCGCCTCCGGGTCATAAACCAGTGAGATTGCGCCGCCGGCTGAGGACGCATCACCACCGGTTGCATTCGGACCGATGTCCTCAACAATGAAGACGTCCGCTGCAGTTGCCCGGCCATCTGCGGCAAAGCCGATCTTGATCCAGCCCTGGAAGCCGACCCGGGCAGAACCCATGTAGTACTCCTGTTCGCGAGTGACGCGCAGTTGCACCGGCCTGCCGATTTTCTTCGAGAAATATCCCGCTAATCCGACGATCGGGTAAGCACCAATCTTGGAGCCGAATCCGCCACCGGTGTTTTCACTGATGAGCACAACGTCTTTGGTCTCAACACCAAGCATTGCCGCCAGTCCAGGCATGAAGAAACTCTGGCTCTGGCAGGATGCATGCATATAGCAGGTACCGTTCTGCCAGTACGCCATCGCCGTACGCGGCTCCATGCTCATGTGCGCATAGCCGATGGTCACGAACGGTTCTTCGATGATTACTCTGGCGTCGGCAAAGCCTTTTTCGAGATCGCCATAGCTCCATTCATTGGCATATTCGCCACCAGGCTCCCTGCCTGCGCGGAATTCGTCAACCTGTTCTTTAGTCCACTTGACGGTGCGGAATCCGGAGCCCTCTTGAGACCGCACATAAACGTTGCCCTCTTCTCGCGCATCCGGGCCGCCGGCGACCAGGCTGTCCAGCGGATCGGTTACAAATGGCAGTGGCTCAATATCAATCCTGATCGACGCAAGCGCATTTTCGGCTGTCTTCTCATCCTCCGCAGCGACCGCAAGAATCGGATCGCCGATGTAAGCGGGCGTATTGGTAAGAATTGCGGCGCTCGGTGCGTCAGTTGCGGGCACATCTTCGGCAGTCAGGATGCCAACGACACCCTCCATCGCCTCGGCCGCAGACGTATCAATGTTCGTTACCCGGCCATGAGCCATCGGGCTCGTGTACATGCGGGCATAGACCATGCCGTCGACGCGAAAATCTTCCGCATACTTCGCTTTGCCGGTGACTTTTCCCATGATGTCGGGCGGAACGAAATCTTTACCAATATGTTTGTAGTCGCTCATGAGTTCTGCCCCGATGCGCGCATGACGCCATTGAGATAATGATCGTAGGCTCCGCAGCGGCAAAGATTGCCGGACAAGGCCTGTCGCGCCTCTTCACGGGTTGGCGTCGGATTCTCCTCGAGCAAGGCAACTGCCGACATCACCTGGCCGGGCGTGCAGAAACCGCATTGTGGGCTCAGTTCATCGATAAAGGCCTGTTGGACGGGGTGCAAGGCGCCCTCAGCGCTTTGCAGCCCTTCGATGGTCAGCACCTTTCGTGAGCGCACGCTGTGCGTCAATGTCGAGCAGGAATAGTTGGTCACTCCATCGATGATTACCGTGCAAGCGCCGCACTCGCCGCGATTGCAGCCAATCTTGGTACCGGTCAGGCCGAGCTTGTAACGCAGGGTGTACGCAAGCATCTCCTGCGGCAGTACATCGACCCGACGGGTTCGACCGTTGATGTTCAGCGAAATCAGGCGCTCGACAGCGCCCGTGGGTCGATCCTTGGCGACTGCTGAAGTGATGCCTGAATTGGCTGCAGCTGCGGCGCTTGAAGCGATAACTGCCTTGATAAAGCGCCGGCGAGAAAGTCTGGGATTCACTGCCTTGGTACCTGCCTTATTGGTCGCATTTGGTGTTGTAGTTGACGAATGTCGGCGGCAAATCGACAGGTCGGCGCTCGATATGCCTGGCTTTCGCCCCCGATTGTTTCTAAGCCAGCCGAGCAATGATAAGTGGCGGCAGCGGATAGATCAACACGGATTGCGATACACCAAGTCCGGAAATTCTCCGGACTATTTTCGATCCGACGGCCAGGGCGTGCCCTGATCCATTACGGTGACCGGCCCCATGCCCTTGTAGATAAATTTCTGTACCCGCTTACCTTCGTATGTCTCGGTTGTGTAAATGTTGCCCTTCGAGTCGGTCGCCAGGCCGTGCACTGCAAAAAACTGTCCCGGATTGCGGCCGCCGTCGCCGAAGTTGGTCAGGATCTCCAGCGTTTCACGTTCGATGATGAAAATCTTGCGATTGGTGCCGTCGGCCAGATAGATAAATGTCTGTTCGGGGTCCGGCGAGAACGCGATGTCCCAGACAGAACCGTCGCCCAGGCTGTTCGGCTTAACAAAGATTTCCCTGACGAAAGTGCCATCTTTCTTGAACACCTGGAGCCGGTTATTGACACGGTCGCACACATAGACCAGGCCGTCTTTCGATGGTTGCGCACAGTGCACCGGGTTACGGAACTGCTGCGCCGGCTCGCTGCCCGGCTGGAACGGACCCAGGTTGGTGTCATCAGGTTCGTTGCCGTACGCACCCCAGTATCGTTTCAACTTGCCCGTGTCGGCATCGAGCACAGCAACGCGTTTGTTTCGATAACCATCAGCAACGTAGGCCTCGTTGGCATCCGGGTCAAAAGAGATCTCAGCCACGCTGCCGAAATTTTCGCTGCTGTGGCTGTCGGTATCGGCGCCCGGTGTACCGTACTGGGCGAGGAACTTGCCGTCGCGTGTGAATTTCAGGATGTGCGAGTCGGTTCTGGCGTTGCCGCCAATCCAGATGTTGTCTTTGTGGTCAATCGTGATGCCATGATTCGAGGCAGGCCAGTCATATCCCTCGCCTGGTCCGCCCCAGTAATTAACCAGGTTGCCGTCCGGGTCGAACTCGAGCACATTCGGCGCCGGGATACAGCAATCGGCTTTCACCGGATCCGTCGCTGCACCGATTTCAGTCCGCTCATTAAAGGTGTCGCGGCGATGGATGATGTAAACGTGATCCCGCGAATCGACGTCTATGCCGATGGTCGCGCCGAGAATCCAGTGATTGGGTAAAGGCTTTGGCCAGAACGGGTCCACCTCGAACATCGGTGCTTCTTTTACCTGTGCCTGGGCAGCATTGTCCAGCGCTCTCTGTCCAAATCCCAAGCCAGTGATAGTCGCGATCACGGCAACCGCCGCAACAATATTTCGCTTAGTCATCGTCCCATACTCCCGCTGATTATTTTTTCCGGAGATTTTCCACGAGAGTGCAGACGCTCCCGGGAGCGTGGCAGTATACTATGGAACGAAGCGGGCGGCCCAATCAGCACCTGCAACAAGTATGCCTGTCGCAACATCCGCTAACAGCGGATTTTTGAATAATAATAAAAGCCTGCATTAAAACCCGTGACTCAGACAGCCAAGCATTCAGTTTCGTTCGTGATGGTGGCGATCGCCGCAGCGACACTCGCGAGCCTGGTCACAGACCAGGCCGTGGCGCACGAAATGCCGACGGATGTCGTCATTCAAACCATTCTTAAACCCGACGCAGACAGCATCAACTTTCTTGTTCGTGTGCCGCTAGCCGCGATGCGCGACGTCAATTTTCCACAAGTTGGTCCGGGCTATCTCGTCATATCGGAAGCTGATGAGACCATCCGGGATGCGGCGGTAGTCTGGATCGCCAGGGGCGTGTCGCTGTTCGAAAACGCGGATCGCCTCGACCAGTGGGAAATTGTTGCGGCGAGGTTGTCTCTGCCATCCGACAGATCTTTCGACAGCTATAGTCAAGCGCTTGCCAGTTTCAATAAGCCTCCGCTGCCTGATGATACAGAATTGCTCCGCGACCAGGCACTGCTCGATGTTCTGATTCGTTACCCGATTCGAAACGAGGCATCCGATTTCTCGATCGATCCGGAATTTGCACGGCTTGGATTGCGCACGACGACGGTTGTGCGTTTTTTGCACACTGATGGCACGGAACGCCTGTTCGAGTTTTCCGGGGATCCTGGCCTGGTTCGCCTCGATCCGCGCTGGCATCACGCATTTTTCCGTTTCGTGAAAACCGGCATCGAACATATTCTCGACGGCATTGATCACCTGCTTTTCGTGATCTGTCTCCTGATTCCATTTCGCCGCATTCGTCCGCTGGTCGCGATTGTGTCGTCATTCACGGTCGCGCACTCGATTACGCTGATTGCGTCAGCCTTTGGGTTGGTGCCCGCTGTGCTGTGGTTCCCGCCCTTGATCGAGACACTCATTGCGGCGTCCATCGTTTACATGGCATTTGAGAATATTGTTGGCTCACACTGGCAGCGACGCTGGGTCATTGCGTTTGGCTTTGGATTGGTTCACGGCTTCGGTTTCTCGTTCGCGCTCAGCGAAACTTTGCAGTTTGCCGGCACCCATTTGCTGACTTCACTACTGGCATTTAACCTCGGCGTGGAAATTGGCCAGCTCCTTATTATCGTGCTGGCGGTTCCGGCCCTGAACTGGCTGTTCCGCAACGCGATTTCCGAGCGCATGGGGACAATTATTATTTCCGCACTCCTTGCACACAGTGGCTGGCATTGGTTGAGCAGTCGGGCCAGTGATCTCATGGCCTACAGTATCCGCAGGCCGGCGCTCGATTATGCGTTGCTTGCCACATTGACGCGATGGGCGATGCTGTTACTGATCATCGGCAGCGCGCTGTGGATCCTGAAGTTTATTTACAGGCGATTCCTCAACTTGAATAGCGAGCCCAACCTTTCACAAATGAGCGGCAACGGCTAAGCTGCCAAAAACAAGCGAAGGTTGAATCGCCCGCTGAGGCAGGCTCCTGCGGCCGGGCTCTACTATTGTTTCGCAGGAGCCCGCCCCAGCGGGCGATACATGAATAATTCGGGGGAAGAATCAATGCAATCCGTGATGATTGTTGTTCTTGGAATTGGCGGCATGTCAGTTGGCTGGTTCGTCTATTCCAGGTTCATAGCCACCAGGATCTATCAGCTCGATCCCGATTTCGTCACTCCGGCGCACGAGTTCAATGACGGCGCCGATTACCATCCCACCAACAAATATATTCTGTGGGGCCATCACTTTACGTCGGTTGCCGGCGCTGCACCGATTGTCGG
>SMWE01000028.1 GCA_004357475.1 Gammaproteobacteria bacterium | reverse complement strand
GGCACACAGCCGACAACGATTTTCGGGTTCTGATAATGCACGATGTCACAGGCGCTGCAGACCCAGCGGCTCATGGAATCGCCGTCCGGAATTTTCTGTGCGACCAGGTTGCCGCAGTTGGAGCAATACTTCATAGGCTTGGATGAGGCCCCGCAACGGGTGGCTCCGGGGATCGTGGTTGGTTGGTGCCGGGAGCGAGAATCGAACTCGCACTTCCTTTCGGAAACTGGATTTTGAATCCAGCGCGTCTACCAGTTCCGCCACCCCGGCTGCTTAAATGTGCGGCGGGAAATGACCGCCACCGACCGAAAGGCGGTAAGTATATGCGGCGAAATTCGCTAGTGCCACAATACAGTAAGGAATCGCGGCCAGAGGCCGCTCCTGCAAACCGCAAGCCCCAGGACCGTGGCAGCAGGAGCGGCGTGCCGCCGCGATTCCTTATTATTGCGACCTTTCTTCAGGCCAACGCATCTAAAGCACGAGACATGAGCAAATTTGCAAATATCCAGATCGATCCCGGGATCGTGAAGCGCGCGATCAGGGGCGATGCGAAGGCGCACGCGATTATTTATCGCGCGTACTCACCGCCCGTCTACTCGGTGTGCCTCAGATTTACGCGCATCCCGGCACAGGCCGAGGACCTGTTGCAGGAGACTTTCATCGAGGTGATTCGCAGCATCGCGAACTTCCGCGGCGAAGCGCCGCTGGGAATGTGGATACGGCAAGTGGCGGTCTCGAAGGCGCTCATGTTTTTGCGTTCCGCCTGGCACAAGCGAGGCCAGAGTCTTGACGACGACTGGGAAGAAATGATGACCGGTTCCCACACGGGACATGGAAACCCCGCCCAGCCGGAGCAGGCGATCGATCTCGATTCTGCGCTCGGCACATTGCCGGCAGTGGCCCGGACAGTCGTCTGGCTACATGACGTCGAGGGCTACACGCACAAAGAGATCGCGGTCTTGCTAGGCAAGAGCGAGAGTTTTTCGAAGTCACAATTGTCGCGTGCGTACCAGAAATTGAGGCCGCTACTCGATGCGGGACCGGAGCGGACGGATTCTGCGGCGGCAATCCAGGGATCCGCGTTGGGCAGCTGTTGAAATAGCCTTTGCGGGCAGAGCGAAAGAATGATGAATGAAAGTAATGAGCAACAGGACGAGACGATGATTTGCGGTTTGAACATCCAGGAACGCGACGTATTGCGGGCGAAATTGCGGCAGCTCGAAGACACGATGCCACCGCGTGCTGTGTGGCAGCGTATCGAGGAGCAGGCCCATGCCGAGGGTTTATTTGCTCCGGGAATTACGGAACGCACGAAATGGCTGGCCGGCGCCGGTCTCGCGGCAGCAGTCGTGCTGGCCGTCCTTAACGTTCCCATTGCGCCGGTCATCGATAGCGGCGAACAAGCGGGCGTTACGGTACCGGATTACTCGGACGTGGCGGCGAACAACGATGACATGCGGGGTCTGAATGCATTGATGGTCGAATCCCGGCAGATCGAAAGAAACCTGCGGGCACTGCCGGCACAACCAAGCCTCGTTTGGGCCAGTACCGCGGTGACGATTTCGGAGCTGCAGGACCAGGTTGCCGGGATCGATTACCTGTTGAATCAACCGGAGTTTGAACTAAGCCCGGAGCAGGAACAAGTTTACTGGCGTGAACGAGTCAGGTTGATGAATTCATTATTGCGGTTACGCACGGCGCAAGCGCAGCGGATGGCCTTTTAGTTGACGAGATTAAATTGCGGCGGTTCTCCTTAAGGATTCTGCTGCAGGTAAATCAGGAGTGGTTAGATGAGAAATTGCAGGAAAACCCTGGGTGTGGCGATGTTGGTCATGATTTGCCTCCCGGCATTTGCGCAGCAAGATACCGACGAGCTGGACGAGAGGATGCGTGAGGCGGAACAACGTCTGATAGAGCGGGAACGCGACATGGACAAATTCGCCCGGGAAATGGAAGTGCAACGCGCCGAACGCGAACGCTTCATGCGAGATGAGAACATTAAGGTTGAAATCCGCATGCGGGAAGCGGAAGCATCGCTGGCCCAGGCTGCGCAGCAAGTCGCGGAGCTTTCCATTCGCCAGTGGCCCCGTGTAGCGACCATTGAAAGAATACTGCGCAGCGGCCACGGGCCGTTGCTGGGCGTTACGATTGGCTCGGATGACAACGAGGGGCCGGTTGCAGGCGTGACCATTCTCGGCGTTTCGCCGGGCGGGGCTGCTGGTGAAGCCGGCCTCAGGGCAGGTGATGTCATTACATCAATTAACAGTGAGTCGTTGACTGCTGACAACGGCCGCGAAGCCAACGAAAAGCTGCTCGATTTTATGCGGGGTGTCGAAGAGGGCGATGAACTCACGGTTGAATACCTGCGCAACGGCAAATCGATGTCGACCGAAGTCGCGCCGCGCCGGATGCGGGGCGGCGTATTCGCCTTTGAATTCGACCGAGAGAACTTCGTGAGGCCGGATATCCATGTCGCGCCGCAATTGAGCCAGTTCAAGAATCGCTTTTTCTGGATTGGCGGAGGAAGCGGCCTCGGCGACATGGAGTTGGTTATGCTGACAGAGCGCCTTGGCAGCTATTTCGGTACGGATGAAGGCTTGCTCATTGTGCGTGCACCCAAAAATGAAGATCTCAAATTGCAGGATGGCGACGTCATTCAAAGTATCGATGGTCGCAAGCCAAGCTCGGTGAATCATGCAATGCGTATTCTCGGTTCCTATCAGAGTGGCGAGACACTCAATATCGAGATCATGCGTGACCAGCGCAAGCAGAAAATCAGCATCGAGGTTCCCGACGATCGCCACAGCGCCGTGGCGCCGCTTGTCGTACCCAAAGTGCAGATCGTCGTACCCAAAATGCAGGTCGTCGTACCCAGGATCAAAGTGGTCACGGTGCCTGAGGATCGCATGTCATAAAATATCGCAGGAGCCCTTCCTAAGCGGGCGATATTCTTTTGCTGCGGTCGGTCGATTAATGCTTAGCAAACAATGAAGGGCATGTCAGGAAACATGCCCTTCATTGTTGGTCGCCCGCTTAGGAAGGGCTCCTGCGGTACCATGCTGCCCATGTTTTTGTCTGATTTCGACTACGAGCTGCCAACGGAGCTGATTGCACAGTACCCGCCTGCCAGGCGGCGCGATAGTCGTTTGCTGGTGGTCGGCGAGTCGCTGGCCGATCGTCAGTTTGCAGATTTGCCGGCCTTGCTCCACGCTGGCGACCTGCTGGTATTAAATGACACGCGCGTCATCCGGGCACGCTTGCTTGGCCAAAAGCAAACCGGCGGCCGCGTCGAAATCCTGGTGGAGCGCGTGCTCTCCGAAACGGAAGTGCTCGCGCAGCTAAAAGCCAGCAAGACACCGAAGCCGGGAGCGCTACTTAAGCTTGCCGGAGATTGTGAAGCCACCGTAGTCGATCGTGAACGCGATATGTTCAGACTGCGCTTATCGGTGCCGGTGCGCGATTTTCTGGAGCTGCACGGCGACGTACCGTTGCCGCCTTATCTCAATCGCGACTCTGAATCCGCCGATGCCGATCGATATCAGACGGTCTATGCCCGTGAACCGGGCGCTGTTGCGGCACCTACTGCCGGGCTGCACTTTGACCAGCGCATGCTGGACGAGACAGCACGAAGTGGTGTGAATCACGAATTCGTGACGCTGCATGTTGGCGCAGGCACGTTCCAGCCGCTGCGCGAGGAACGCATCGAATCGAATCGCCTGCACGCAGAAAGAGTCCGGGTGAGCAAAAAGGTCTGTGAAGCTGTACGTGCAACGCGAGCTTCCGGAGGCCGTGTCGTTGCGGTTGGTACAACGTCAGTTCGCGCTCTCGAATCCGCCTCGTCAAGCGGTGAACTGCAACCCTGTGACGGGGAGACCGATCTGTTCATCGTCCCCGGTTATGAATTCCGGTCTGTCGACGCGATGCTTACCAACTTTCACCTGCCACGATCGTCGTTGCTGCTACTGGTCGCCGCATTTGCCGGTCGCGAGCGCATTCTTGACGCGTATCGCCATGCTGTCGAAAATCAGTATCGATATTTCAGTTATGGTGATGCGATGCTGCTTCTGCCTCCATTGACGACATAATCAACCACAGATGAATTTCAATCCTGGAAAAACTGACGGGTCTGCAAGATGCGGCCAACTGAGTTTTCGGCGTGGCGAGGTAAAGACGCCTGCATTCATGCCTGTTGGCACTTACGGATCGGTCAAGAGTGTGACACCGGAAGAAGTCGCGCAATGCGGGGCCGACATCATTGTTGGCAACACGTTCCACCTGATGTTACGACCCGGGACACCGATCGTCCGGCAGCACGGCGGTCTGCATGAGTTTATGAACTGGGACAGACCGATCCTGACGGACTCGGGCGGCTTCCAGGTGTTTTCGCTGGCGGCTAGCGCCAGGCTCAGCGAGGAGGGGGTGAAGTTTCGTTCCCCGGTCGACGGCGATGAGGTATTCCTGACGCCGGAAATATCGATGCAGGTGCAGCATGACCTGAACGCGGATGTCGCGATGATTCTTGACGAGTGCACGCCTTACCCTGTCACCGAGGACGAGGCGCGCCAGTCCATGGAATTATCGTTACGCTGGGCGGATCGCAGTCGTCGCCATTTTGATGCGCTGAAGCAAAAAGAACCGGATCGCGGAGAGGCCCTGTTCGGCATCGTGCAGGGCGGTATCTACGATAGTTTGCGAAGCGAATCTCTGGCCGGGCTTTGTGAGATCGGTCTCGATGGTTATGCGATTGGCGGGCTTGCGGTGGGCGAACCAGAAATCGAACGAATCGAAGTCCTCGATAATCTCATCCCGGCCATGCCGCTTAGCCGGCCTCGATATTTGATGGGCGTCGGCACGCCGCTCGATATCGCAGACGCCGTCAGCCGCGGGGTCGACATGTTCGATTGCGTGATGCCGACGCGACATGGCCGCACCGGGCACCTGTTCACATCGAGGGGAATCGTCAGGATCCGCAATGCGCGATATGCCGCTGATACCGGCCCGCTGGACCCGGATTGTGATTGCTATACCTGCCGGAACTACAGCCTGGCGTACCTGCGCCATCTCGCGCAATGTGGAGAAATGCTTGGCCCGAGATTGGGGACAATTCACAATCTTTATTATTATCAACAATTTATGACACGTCTGCGGGCAGCGATCGAGACGGGTGAGCTATCCCGGTTGGTGGCCGATTTGAAATCCTCCTATGCAGAGTCAGGGTCGGAAGACGTCCGAAAGGGCTGATCGGCTGCAGTTCGGTGGTTCGCGTCAGCTCAAAAAGTTATAGACACTTGATTCCTAATCGGGTATCCGCAAGTACGACGCTCATATGCCATAATGGCGCGCTATTTTTTCAGGCCCGGGCCTGAACCGGCCGCCGGGAGTTTAATTTGCTCATGGATTTTCTAATCAGCCCTGCCCGCGCACAGGGTGCAGCACAAGGCGATGCATTCGGTTTCTTCCTGCCAATGATCGTTATCTTCGTCGCTTTCTATTTCTTATTGATTCGGCCACAGCAGAAAAGACAAAAGGCCCATAAAGCATTGGTCAGCGCGCTGTCGACCGGTGATGAGGTGGTTACTGCCGGCGGCATTCTCGGCAAGGTAACTGCGGTCAGTGAGCACTACGCGACACTGATGATCGCGGACAATGTCCAGGTCAAGGTGCAGAAATCGACGGTGTCGGCTGTTGTGCCGAAAGGCACCTTTGACGCCGCCTGATCGTCGCGAGTCCAATGAATCGTTACCCTACCTGGCTGAACCTGCTGGTGATCGGCATCCTGATGCTCGGCGCACTGCTTGCGTTGCCCAACCTCTACGGCAGTGCGCCGGCGGTTCAACTTTCTGATGTCGATGGCAAGCCGTTCGACGACAGCATGCTAAGTCAGGTTGTAACGGCTCTTGACGCAGAATCGATTTCGCCGAAAGATTCATTCATCGAGAACGGCAGGGTGATCGTCACATTTAATACCAGGGACGATCAGCAGAAGTCGGGTAACAGTTTGCGCGATCGATTCTCCGGCGTCGCCAATGTCGCGTTCTCTTCGGTACCGGAACTGCCGCCCTGGATTCGAAGTCTGGGCCTCAGCCCGATGAGCCTCGGTCTTGATCTGCGCGGTGGCGTTTATGTTTTGCTCGAAGTCGATATGGATTCGGCGATAGAAAGCCGGCTGCAGACTTACAGTCAGGACTTCGCCGATCGGCTTCGAGAGCAGCGCATTCGCAGTCGCCAGGAAGTCGTCAATCAGACTTTGCTGGTAAGACTGCAAAATGCCGAAGACCTTGAAGCTGCCCGTGACATCATTCGGGATGCTGATTCCGGGTTGCTGATTGCCGACGGTGCCGATGGCCGGTCATTGCGTGTGCGCATGAGCGACGCGCAAATTCGTGCCCGCCAGGATTTCGCGATAGAGCAAAATATTACGACGATCAGGAACCGCGTTGATCAGCTTGGGGTGTCCGAACCACTGGTTCAAAGACAGGGTGTCGACCGCATCATTGTG
>SMWE01000027.1 GCA_004357475.1 Gammaproteobacteria bacterium | reverse complement strand
GGCGTGCAGATGGCCGGCTGGTTCAACAAGGAAATCAATTCCGTCGATGATCTCAAAGGTCTCAAGATGCGCATACCCGGGATGGGCGGTGAAGTGATGCAGCGCGCGGGCGTCACGCAAGTCACAATCCCGGCCTCGGAAATTTTCACATCGCTGCAGACCGGCGCCATAGACGCTGCGGAGTGGGTCGGTCCGTACAATGACTTAACGCTCGGTTTGCATAAAGCCGCACGTTATTACTACTACCCCGGTTGGCATGAAACGAGTCCCATGCTTCAGTGCACGATTAACCTGGACGCATGGCATTCTTTGCCGGAGGACATCCAGGAAATTGTTACCAACGTCTGCCAGGCGATCAACATAGACATCATGGCGGAGTACACCTGGGGTAACGCCGTGGCCCTCGAGCAGATGAAAAAGGACCCGAATATCGAGATCCGCAAGCTGCCGGATGACGTGCTGGACTTATTGCGGCGTCTGAGCCGGGAAGTCATGGAGGAACTCTCGGCAAAGGACGAATGGGCGGCACGAATCCAGGCCTCTTTTGACGACTTCCAGAGAATTTCGAGACCCAACCAGCGTATCAGCGAACTCGCGTACATGAATGCGCGTGAGCGGTAATTTAAGGACACATCGTCCGCTTAGGAAGAGTTTCTGCGATGTATTCGTGCCACGTTTTGGTGTCGGAGCCCTTCCAAAGCGGGCGATGTCCCTATAGTCACTGGCCGTACAGCTTATGCGGCAACCAGGTCACGAGATCAGGGAATACGGCGAGAATCAGCAGTGTGAAAATCTGTATGCCAACGAACGGTATGACGCCGCGATAAATTTGCGCGGTTGTGACCTCCGGTGGGGCAACGCTGCGCAAGTAAAACAAAGCAAAGCCGAAGGGCGGCGTCAGAAAAGATGACTGCAGGTTAATGGCGATCATGATGCCGAGCCAGACAGGATCCAATCCCATCGAAAGTAGAACCGGACCAACAATCGGCACGACAACAAATGTGATCTCGATAAAGTCGAGTACAAAGCCCAGCAAGAACATTACCAGCATTACCACGACCACGGCGGCAAAGACACCGCCGGGAAGCGCATCGAGCACCGCGCGTACACCATCGTCGCCACCGTATCCGCGAAACACGAGCGAGAAAACTGAAGCACCGATTAGAATCATGAACACCATGCTGCTGATACGCAGAGTGCCGCGCATGATTTCCCGCAATCGCTCCATCGACAGCGTGCGTCGCAACAACGCCATCAGCAGGGCACCCGTTGCACCAACGCCAGCCGCTTCGGTTGGTGTTGCGAAGCCACCAAGGATCGATCCAAGCACCGCAAAGATAAGTAATAGTGGTGGCACCAGCGCCTTGAGAATTCTGGCAGCTGAAACTTTGTCATCTTCGGATGAAACATGTGCGGGCATCGAATCGGGCTTCACAATTGCCGAAAAGACCAGCCAAAGCACGTACAGAAAAACCAGCAACAGGCCCGGGACCACGGCCCCCGCGAACAGATCGCCGACTGAAACAGTTTTGGGTGCGAATGTGCCCTGCGAAAGCTGCGCCTGCTGGTAAGCGGATGAAATTACATCACCGAGCATGACGAGAATGATTGAAGGAGGAATGATCTGCCCAAGGGTGCCAGCTGCGCAGATGGTGCCGGTGGCAATCTCCGGCGCGTAACCACGCTTGAGCATTGTTGGCAGCGATAACAGACCCATGGTCACGACGGTTGCACCAACAATGCCGGTACTTGCCGCAAGCAACACGCCGACAAGCATGACGGAAATTCCAAGGCCGCCGCGCAAGGAGCCGAATAAAGCGCTCAGCGTCTCGAGTAAATCTTCCGCGATACGCGCGCGTTCGAGGGTAATACCCATGAAGACGAACAGGGGCACGGCGACCAGGGTTTCATTGCTCATGATGCCGAAGATACGGCTTGGCAGAGCCGACAAAAATGCGGGTTCAAAGCTGCCGGTCAAAATGCCAATGAAGGCGAAAATAAGGGCTGTACCAGCCAGCGAAAAAGCAACCGGGAAACCGGCCAGCAGCACCACGATAACAGACAGGAACAACGGTAGCGCGACCCACTCCACCGTCAGCGTCGCCTGATGTCAGACATGGACCGCAACAGCCAGGATAGTCCCTGCAACGCCACCGCAAGCGGCATGATGATCAACACGCTTTTCAAGAGGGGGACAAACGGAAAGGGTAGTCCGCCGGCATTGCGTGACACTTCACCAATTGACCAGGACGCGGCGGCGTAGCCCCAGGCGCTCCAGACAAAAAACGCACACATTGGGAACACAAAAAACGTCACACCAAGCAGGTTTACCCAGGCGCGTCGCCGTTCGCTCAATTCTCGATAAAAAATATCAACGCGAACATGTTGTTCTTGCTGCATGGTATAGGCAGCACCGACCATGAAGACGACGGCATGCATCCAGGTCAGCGATTCCTGCAGCCAAATCAGGCCAACATCGAAAACATAACGCATGACGACGATGACAAGGGTCACCAGCACCATTGCCAACGTCAACCAGGAAGCGGCACGGCCGGTAGCCTCGCTGATGCGATCTATGTAAGCGCAGAAGTCGCTACTCGCGTCGCTCATTCGTCCAGGCAATCAGCCGCGCCAGAACGTGGGGGTAATCAGTACCAGGAGTGTGAAAATCTCCAGGCGGCCGAGCAACATCCCGAAAATCGCAATCCACTTTGCGGTGTCACCGAGTGTCATAAATCCCGCTGCCACCTCACCCAGTCCCGGACCAAGATTGTTGAGCGTAGCGGCAACAGCGGAGAACGCCGTTACCTGGTCGAGGCCTGTTGCCATCATTGCGATCAGCATAATGCCGAAGACAACAATATAGACAGAGAAAAAGCCCCAGACAGCATCTACGATGCGGAAGGGAACAACGTTGTGCCCGAGCTTCACCGCTATTTCTGCGTTCGGGTGAATCAGCCGAATGATTTCACGAACGCCCTGCTTCGCGATCAGCAGGCAACGGATTACCTTGATCCCGCCCGCGGTAGATCCCGCCGAGCCACCCACGAAGCTCGCGAGTATCAGCAGCACAGGCAGCGCACCTGGCCAGGACGCATAGTTGGCAGTCGTGAACCCGGTTGTCGTCGCAATCGATACGGCCTGAAACAATCCGTTAATGAAGCTGTCGTTGGCATTCGTATAAGTTCCGACAATAGACAGTGTTCCGATAACGATCGCCGACAGTATCAGCAACATGAATCCGTAGGCTTTGAATTCCGGGTCCTGTGCGTAATGTCTAACTGACAAGTTCCGCCAGGCAAAAAAGTGCAGCGAAAAATTGATTCCGGCAAGGAACATGAAAATAATCGCGACCAAATCGACAGCCGTACTGTCGAAATATCCAATGCTGAGGTCATGCGTGGAGAATCCACCGATCGCGACCGTTGAAAACGCATGGCACAACGCGTCGAATAAACCCATCCCGGCAAACAGGTAGCCAAACAGGCACAGTAGAGTGAACGCGACGTAAACGTACCAGAGAGATTTTGCCGTCTCGGCGATTCGTGGCGTGAGTTTCGAGTCTTTGACGGGCCCCGGGGTTTCGGCGCGTAACAACTGCATGCCACCGACGCCGAGCATTGGTAATACGGCGACAGCAAGGACGATGATGCCCATGCCACCCAGCCACTGCATCTGCTGCCGATAATAGAGAATCGCTTTTGGCAACGTGTCCAGGTCGCTCAGCACGGTTGCCCCGGTCGTCGTCAGACCGGAGACTGACTCGAAAACGGCGTCGGTAAACGACATCACAGGGGTGTCAGCGAGGTAAAGTGGTAACGCCCCGGCCATACCCAGCCCCGCCCAGAATAACGCAACTACCAGGAATCCGTCACGAAGTCGAAGATCCTTTTGAGAATTGCGCACTGGGTACCACAAAAGAAGCCCGGTGAAGAGCGTCAGACCGAAGCTGTCAACAAAAGGCATCCACAATTGTTCTTGGTAAATCAGGTCGACGATCACCGGTGGCACCATCGAAATGCTGAACATCATCAGCAAGAGACCCAGGATGCGTTGCACGACTAAGCGGTTCATTTTCCCTTTCGTATTTTCAGTTGGGCCGTCTCAAATAAATGACACACTAACCTGAAAGAGTTTTTCGAGCCTGTCGATCTTGCGCCGGTCGGTCATGAAGAGAATCACATGGTCATCGGTCTCAATAACGGTATCGTGATGCGCGATAATGACCTGATCACCACGGACGATGGTGATGATATTCGTACCGCGTGGCAATTCGATATCTTCGATTTTTCTGCCAACAACTTGCGATTCTTCTGCTTCGCCGTGCGCAACTGCTTCGATGGCTTCTGCGGCGCCGCGACGCAGAGAGTGAACCTTGACAACATCGCCTCGCCGGACATGCGCCAGCAAGGAGCCGATGGTTATTTCCTGCGGCGAAATCGCGATGTCGATGGGACTGGATTCGATGAGTTCCGCATATGAAGGCCTGTTGATCAATGCCATGACCTTGTGTGCCCCGAGGCGTTTGGCAAGCATGGCTGACAATATGTTGGCTTCTTCTGTGTTGGTCAGCGCACAGAAGACATCGACGTTGTCGATGTTCTCTTCAAGCAATAATTCCTCATCCGCAGCATCGCCAACCAGGACAATGGCTTTGTTAAGCTGCTCGGAAATCACGCGGGCTCTCTTGGGGTCACGCTCGATGATCTTGACCTGGTTTGTTTGTTCCAGCGCAAGAGCAAGTCGTACGCCGATGTTGCCGCCGCCGGCGATGACGACTCTGCGTACGGGATCATCCAGCTTGCGCATTTCGCTCATAAAAACCCGCACGTCCTGTCGCGCGACGACAAAGAACACCTCGTCACCTTCACGAATCACCGTGTCACCGTGCGGCTGCAGTGACTTGCCGTCGCGATAAATTGCGGCAATGCGGCCCTCGGTATTCGGAATGTGCTCCTTTAGCGTCGAAATCTTCTGGTCTATCAACAGCCCGCCACGATCTGCCCGTGCTCCGATCAGGCGGACACGGCCGTTCGCGAAATCGAGGACTTGCAGTGCGCCGGGGTACAGGATCAGCTGTTCGATATATTCGCAGACAAGCTGCTCCGGGCTGATCCGCACATCGACCGGAATCGCTTCCTGCGTGAAGAGCTCCCGTGCGTTCATGTACTCGGCCGAACGGATACGCGCAATCTTGGTAGGCGTCTTGAAAAGTGTGTACGCAACCTGGCAGGCAACCATGTTGGACTCATCGGCGTCGGTCAGCGCGACAATGATGTCCGCATCGCCGGCGCCCGCGCGCTCGAGCACATCCGGATAAGCTGCGTGACCCACGACCGTGCGAATATCGAGTCGGTCCTGAAGTTCTCGCAGAACCTCGGCGCTCTTGTCAACCACGGTTACCTCGTTGGCCTCTTCACGCGACAGGTGGTATGCCGCGGATGAGCCGACCTGGCCGGCGCCGAGAATTAATATTTTCATTGTTTGTCCACGGGTCCTTGCCTAGGGGCCTGAAAGGTAGAAATATCCGTAGCGAGAAGGTGCCACAGCCTATGTTACATGAGATCGAGATTGGCATAACCAAGCACAAGCCATTTTGTGCCAGCCGTTTCAAAATTGACCTCGACTCGTGCATGTGTGCCCTGTCCCTCGCAATTGAGTATGACGCCATCGCCGAATTTGCCGTGCCGCACTCGCTGGCCGAGTCGTATTCCGAGCTCGGCGCCGGGCGCCATGTTGGCAGAACGGCCCCGTGAACGTGGGCTGATGGGACGACTGACCTGTATACGCGGCCGGACTTCTTCCACCAGTGCCTCGGGAATCTCGGCGATAAAACGCGACGGCTGTGAAAAACTGTCCATGCCATGCAGGCGCCGTTGCTCTGCATAAGTAATGTACAGAGTCCGCTTGGCGCGCGTAATGCCTACATAACAAAGCCGGCGTTCCTCCTCGAGGCCTTGCGGATCGGCCAGCGAGCGCTGATGCGGAAACAAGCCGTCCTCCATGCCGCAAAGAAACACAAGCGGAAACTCGAGCCCCTTCGCGGAATGCATCGTCATCAGTTGCACGCAGTCCTCCCAGGCATCCGCCTGGCCTTCTCCGGCCTCGAGCGCCGCATGCGACAAGAACGCATCCAGCGGCGTCATTTCATCCGCGGCATCAACTCTAAAACTTTTGGCGGCACTGACCAGTTCTTCGAGGTTCTCCACCCTGGTTTCGCCGCGTTCGCCTTTTTCCTTCTGAAAAAATTCGATCAAACCGCTGCCCTGAATGACATGCTCAACCTGTTCCTGCAAGTCAAGGCCCGACGTGTCCCTGGTCATGCGTTCGATCAGGTCGAGAAACGCGACCACAGAAGACGCGGCTCTGCTACCCAAGTTGCCGCTGGCGATTGCCCCGGCCGCCCGCCACATTGAGCAACCGTTCGCACGCGTATAGGCGCGCATAGTTTCTACCGTTCGGGCGCCGATACCGCGGGTGGGCCGATTAACAATGCGCTCGAAGGAGGAGTCATCGTCGCGGTTTGATATCAATCGCAGGTAGGCAAGCGTGTCCTTGATTTCGGCACGCTCGAAAAATCTTAAGCCCCCGTATACGCGATACGGCAGACCTGCGTTGATCAGGCTTTCTTCCAGCACGCGTGACTGCGCATTGGAACGGTACAATACTGCGGCCTCGGCGCGAAGATTTCCCTGATCGCTCCAGTCCTGCAGCCGGCCAACCACAAAGTCGGCTTCGTCACGTTCGTTGTGGGCGCGGTAGAGCCGAATCGGATCACCTTCGGCGCCCTCGGTCCACAGATTCTTGCCCATGCGGGAATTATTGTTCGCAATAACCGCGTTGGCCGCATTCAGGATCGTCGCGGTAGAGCGGTAGTTCTGTTCCAGCTTGACCACGGACGCATTGGGAAAGTCCTTCTGGAATTGATAGATGTGCTCTACGCGCGCGCCGCGCCAGCGATAAATCGACTGATCGTCGTCACCAACGACGAATAGAATGCCATCCTTACCGGCAAGAAGTCGCAGCCACGCATACTGGATCGCGTTCGTATCCTGAAACTCGTCGACCAGTAAATGCCGAAAGCGCTTCTGATAGTGTCGCAAAATTTCCGGGTGGTCGCGCCAAAGTTCATGGGCACGCAAAAGCAGCTCGGCAAAATCAACGAGGCCGCCGCGGTCACATGCTTCCTGGTAACTTTGGTAAAGAGAAATATACTGACGGCGATTAATGTCGCCCTCGTCATCGAGGTGCTGCGGTCTCAGGCCTTCGTCCTTTTGCGCATTAATGAAATACTGGATCTTACGCGGCACCCAGCGGTCGGCATCGAGTTCGAGGCCCTTGAGCAGGCGTTTGATGATTCTTAGCTGATCATCGGAATCAATAATCTGAAAATTCTGTGGCAGTCCTGCGTCCTGCCAATGCCTTCGCAACAAGCGGTGCGCGAGTCCGTGAAATGTGCCGATCCAGAGGTGATTGACGGGCATCTGCAACAAGGATTCGACGCGCCCGCGCATTTCGGCGGCAGCCTTGTTGGTAAAGGTGACTGCCAGCAGGCTTTGCGGCGAGATACCCTCGACATCGATCAGCCAGGCGGCCCGGTGCACAAGCACCCGCGTCTTGCCGCTACCAGCACCGGCAATAACGAGCAAGGGCTCGTACGGTGCAGTAACAGCTCGTCGCTGAGCGTCATTCAGCGGTTCGAGTATGGGTGTAACATCCATCGGCGGCGAACAGTGGTTGAGGGTACCTCCATATACCTGTCGTGGCTCACGAGACGTATATAGAGGTACCCTTGGTCCCGGGGGCGCAGTCTAACAAAGAACGCGAGGAGCAGAGCCACCATACACTGGTTTCCCGGCGGTATTTCGAGAAGCGGTCTCAGTGATCGTCAGGGTCGCGAAGCGGCCTTGTATTGGCCGGGGTCATTGCACCCAGCGAACGCTGAGCAATATCAGGCTGCGGGCGTACTCGATGCGTGTGTCGCTGGACACGACATCGCGATACTGGTATTCGCCGACAAGACTTAAGGTATCAGTCATCCTGAATGTTGCTGTGGCGGTGCCGGTGGCAGATTCCAGGGTTTTTCTTCCGGCGGCGGGCTCGTGGAAGGCGAATGCGTTCTGATAGTTGTAAATACGATACAGAGCGGTGGCGTCGAGGTCGAACCGGTCCCCGAATGACAGGTGAAACTGGGCACCGTAGTTATCCCGGAAGTAGTTGTTATAACCGACATGACGGTCTTCTCTCTCGGTGCGCGCATAAGTGACGCCAAACCACATGGCACGAGTGATTCGCTGGCGCGCTTCGATGCCATACTCGATGTAATCGTAACGAATCGTGGGGTTGCCGATCGGTTGGGTTCCGTCAAGCTCATACGCGGGACGGTCGCCGAATCGCCGCGTGTTGTACTCAGCCCTGAGCCGTACCAGTGACGTAGACGTGAAGCGATACTGGGCGTTGACACCGATCTCCCAGTACTCATGATCGTACTCAGGGACTGCCAGGGTTTCCTCGTAGTTCCACAACTGTCCCTTGGCACGCCCGCCGATTGAGAATCTGCCGAAGGTCTCACGCATCCAGAACTCGGGCCCATAGCGGATATAGGACATGCGATCGCCGATTGCGACGCCGCCGGAATCACGTTCGATGCCGGTATCCCTGTCGTAATAGGTCTCTTCGTGCTGCGCGAACTTGAAGGCGCTGTAAACACGGCGCTCACGGGATTCGTCGCGGCGGCGGTATTCGCTGCCGAAACCGAGTTCGTGCAAATACTCGTTGGCGTTGCTCAGGTTCTGGTCCTGGTAGTAGCGGCCTCCGAGTCTGTACATGCCAAAGAAGCCCTCGTTCTCGAGGCTGTTGACCTGGTATTTCGCGTACAGGCTTACGGGAATGAACATACCTTCCTGAACATTTGGCGTCACCAGCGGTTGCCCGGGATCAGAGAGGTCGACGTAACTGACCGAAGGCGAACGAAATACGTTGTCGTCGATGCCGACGCCAACGCGAGCCCTTAGATCGAAATTGGTAAATTCGCGCTCGCGCTCGCGGATTGTAGCGGGCACCTCGATTGGATCTGCAAGTGCGAGTTCGCGGCTAAGCTGCGTTATCGCCCGACGCGCCAGGCGGCTGATATCGTCCCGCTGTTGTTGATCCCCGGCCCTGCGAAACCAGCGCAAGGCCTCGTCGAAATCACCTTGTGCATAGCCATTCAAGCCGAGATTGTAATGCGAAATTGGCTGCAGCGGCCCGTAGCGGCTAGCCTCGATGAGTGATACCCGGGCTCGCGCATACTGCTGCGCCTTGTAGTGCGCGACGCCGGTATTGTAATGCAGCAGCGGCGTATCCATGCCGGCCTCGCTGGCCTGCTCGTAACGCAGCAATGCAGCCCAGTACAGGTCGTCCCTGAACAGGCGATTGCCATCAGCAAACAATTCGCTGGCGGTTGCCGCCGCAGCGTTTTGCGACAGCCCCAGGTACAGCGCTGCCATGGTGAGTGCGATGGCGGCCGCGCGGCCGCATGATCTGTGTGCTTGTGCCAGAATTTCAGGACTCCTGCGGGGACGCCAGCCCGCCAAACTAAGGAAGAAAAGCCAATGATGAAAAATTCTCATTAATTGGCATTCAACGCTGTGACGTGGTGCAGAAAAATCCCTCTGCGTCGCAAAACGAGAGGGATTTTCTGCTGTACCAGGGCTTCAGAGACTATCCAGGGCCGTAGATACCAACCCGCCGTGGTGCCGTTAGCCGACATCAATGCCGGCACTGTCATCGATACTGTCGTTGTCTGCTACATCATCGTTGATGTCGCCATCCAGATCCGAATCCGCGACGTCATGGTCTTCCTGATCGTCCATGTCCTCGTCGTGCTCATCGTGGTCAACGTCGTCGCCCTCGTCGAAGTCGCTTTCGTCTTCCGAATGCTCTTCATCCTCGTCGGACTCGAAATCCTCGTCGTGCGCGAAGTCGTCATCAGAGTCTTCACCACCGAAGTCATCGTCGGCATCGCCTTCGTCATTCACGTCGTCATCAGGCTCATGATCCGATTCACCATCGGACTCGTCATCATGCCCTTCGAGCCCATCGTCTTCGGGTCCCTGCATGACAATCACCTGGCCGTCGATGTCGGCTACGCTGTCAAGCACCTCCATCGTTACGTCCAGTTCGTCGATATCAGCTATCGCTGCTGCCGGGAACAGCGCAAAGTAGCTCAAGGCAACGCCGGCTAAAAAACTCTTAAGTTGTTTCATCATAAATACTCCCTTTGCTGCTTCAGTATTTCCAAAGCTCCCTTTGATTACGAAATTATGTTCACCTGGATGCGGAACGTCCTTTCGTCACCCTCATGCCGCAAGGTGGCCATCAGTTCTCCGCCCTGCGGCGAAGTCGCAATGAGTGTCAATGGCAATATATTCTTGCCGCTGGTAAGACTGGTTATCCAGGTAATTTGCCGCTGACCGGTAAATCCCATTAGCTCGACGCCCTGTGGCAGGACCACGGTCATCGTTGCATTGGCAAGCGCGGTTGCCGATGAGAAAACCAGGTTTAATGTGCGCGGCTCCTCGAGCGTCATCACGATAACCGGATGCGGCTGCGCGATTTCAGGTGTCTTCAGGAACATGCCGCCGAGCATCCAGAGCACCAGGCCGGCGGCGATGGCGCCGCCTGCAGCCGTCATAACCCAGCGACTGCGCTGGCGACGAATTCCGGTTCGTGCGGCTTGAGCAAGTGCACGATCAAAAAAAGCCGCATCGGGATGTGGCATGCTCGATCGTCCGTAAGCCCTCAATGATTCCCGCAATCCCTGCGCGCGCGCGAGCACCTGATGGCAGTCATTGCAGGTCTCGATGTGTGCACCAAGCGCCGCCGACTCCGCCCGATCCATGAGGCCATCTACATAATCGTCGAGCTTTTCTGTCAGTCGGGTGCAGGTCATGGTTTTGTTCCTGGTTATGGCTTTACACGCTCAAGCTCGGGAATTGGTTCCATCCGTGCTGAGCACCTCCCGCAGACGGGCCCGGGCGCGGTGCAGGCGGGACTTGATCGTGCCGACCGGATCGCCCGTAATTTGATGAATTTGCCCGAGTTTATAAGCTTCGACGTCGTGCAGGAGGACCACGAGGCGCTGCTCGTCGCTGAGGGTGGCAAGCGCCTGGTCGAGTCGCATTATGTTATCCAGCCGCTCGGCATCGCGCACCGGATCCAGGTCTCCGGGCAGCGATTCCAGGCTCCGGCCGGGGAGCTGATTCTCTTCGACACAGACCAGACGGGCCCGCCTGATACGCCGCCGATGGTCGATGAAGTGGTTGTACATGACCCGGCACAGCCAGGGAGCAGGCTCCCTTACATCAAGCAGATCATCGAGCCGCGCGAAGGCCTTGACCAATACATCCTGGAAGAGATCCTCCGCTTCCGGTTTCGAGCCGGCAAGTCTAAAGCTAAGACGGTAAAGCCGGTCAAGATGCGGCCGCAGCAACGTGTCAAAGCTTGCGCGCTGGTTTTGCTCGAGGGAACTCATGCCGGCCGAGTCTAGTTACCGGCAGCCATTGCGCAAGGACGCATCCCCAAAACTGAGAAGCCGGCCCTGACCCCTACAACGGCAAGCGCAAGACGAAGTAATGATCTATGAGCAATGCGGCAAACAGGAGCATCAGGTAGCTGATCGAATAACGGAAAAGCCGCATCGGTAAATCGATGCCCTCATCGGACCTGAGACGAATCGCGTAATAGAGAAAATAACCACCCAGGCTGAGTGCGGCGGCGAGATAAATCAGGCCGCTCATACCGGACAGGTAGGGCAGAATCGTCACCAGCACCAGCAGGATCGTATACAGCAGTATGTACTTGCGGGTGAATTCGTTGCCGTGTGTAACCGGTAACATCGGAATACCAGCTTTCTCGTAATCGTCCTTTTTGGCGATCGCAAGCGCCCAGAAGTGTGGTGGCGTCCAGACAAAAATTATCAGGAAAAGCAGCAGCGCGTCGCTGTGTATTTCGCCAGTGACCGCGGTCCATCCCAGTACCGGTGGCGCGGCCCCGGCCGCACCCCCGATGACGATGTTCTGTGGCGTCGCGTGCTTCAGGAACACGGTGTAGATAACCGCATAGCCGATCAGGGATGCAAACGTCAGGATTGCTGTCAGCGGATTGACGATGAACCAGAGTATCAGCATCGATATGACGCAGAGCATGCTCGCAAACATCATTGCGTGTTGCTCGGATAATTTGCCCTGCGGTAATGGCCGATCGCGCGTGCGCGACATGTTGATGTCGATGCGTGCGTCGAGCACGTGATTAACCACAGCGGCAGATGATGCGGCCATGCCGATGCCAAGCGTACCGAACACCAGCGCAACAGCGCCGGGCCAGCCGGGCACCGCCAGGATCATGCCGGTGACCGCTGTGAATATGATGAGCCGGACGACCCTGGGTTTGGTCAGCTCATAGTAAGCACGCCAGTCGGCCGCTTGTTGTATCGTGGTTACACTCAATGTTTTAGCCAATCCGGGAGAACTGGAGCAGATGCTTTATGTCGTCCACCATGTCGCCCGGATCCAGGTCCGGTGGAAAATACATCACCAGGTTGCCGAGAGGGTCGACGAGATAAATGCCGTCGGGCTTCAATGCGCCTGGACTGCTCTCTGTCAGTAATCGGAAAAGGCCGTCGTTTCTAATCGTTATCAGGCCTTGCTGCTGTTGCTCAAGGAATACTTTATCGGGCGGGGAATCACCGTGCAAGAAAACTCTTAACACCCGGGTCATTTTGTGACCGAGGACGAGCCGGGATTGGCGCAGCAGGTGCAGTGACTCCCGGCATTCGTCATCGCAGCGGGCGGAATTCAGCCAGTGGTCTGCGCTCCGGGCCGCCAGTGGCGATGAGGGCAGCTCGTCCCAAAGGCTGACGATGGGATCGAGAAGCACCCCGTGCCCGTGGTTCATTCTGCCGGTGGGCGGCCAGTTCTGGCCGAAGTACATCCATGACGCCAGCAGCAGTGGCCCGACAAAAGCCAGCATGATCAGTATGAGCTGAACGCGGCCCCGACTGGTCCTATTCTGATCCACGAATCTGCCTCTTTCGCAGTTGCCACGATAAGATCACGAACACCGTAGTGGCCATTGCGAACCATTGAAACGCATAACCGTAGTGCATCATCGGCCCGCTTTGACGCGGTTGCCAGCGGCGCACAAAACCGTCGTCGTTGTCCGGGCTCAGCAACAGGACGAATGGAAGCAGTTCCCGGCCAAGCTCGGCAGACATGTCATCGAGTGTCGGGTAAATCGCTGTCTTCGGCCAGTCGCCTGCGCCCTCGAACGCAGCACCCGGCCGAATGCCGACCCTGGGCAAATGACCGACGCGGCCACGAATGGTTCGCCTGCCGTCGCCTGTGCTCAGATCAGGATCCGCCAGATGCACGCCGGGCCGCGCTATCCAGCCGCGATTCACAATCAATAGTGGCTGGTTGGCCGCATAGCGAAATGCGGTAATTGCGTAATATCCGATACGGTTGTTCACGAATATATTGTCGATCAGGACCTGCCGCTGGTCGAGATAGTAACCGTAGGCTTCGATATTCTGAAACTCCCTAACAGGCATGTTGCCCGTCAAGCGGGCATACGGCGCGTCATTCTCGAACAGGGCCTGCAGCCGAATTTTCTCAGCCGCGCGATCGAGTTGCCAAAGGCCGAGCGAAACAAACAACGCGATCAGGCCCACTGCGGCAAGCGGCGGAAATATCCGCCGGAATTGTTCGTTCCTGATGAACCCCTCGATCACGCTTACCTTTTAAATCAATTGGCGGCTGCAGGGTAGCTCTAATTACCTTTGATGAGCTGTTCCAGGGCGTCAGACCCGCACTCGACGCGTTATCTGCGAGGGATCGACGCGGAACTCGCCATCCGGCAGGCGCGGGCCACCACCCCAGGCGTGGCCGTACACAAGCTCCAGCCTGAGTGACAGGTCATGGTCGGCCATGCGTGCCGCAAGCAGATTGTCCATCGTCTTGAAGCTGTTTTTGCCAGTCAGCGTCTGCCGTCTCCCGCGCAGGCAATTGCGGGCACCGGCGCTGGTCAGGTCCCGATACAGGGCATCGGTATTGCGATAGGTGACCGTCAGGTGGTCGACGTCCAGCACCGGATCCCGGAGGCCGGCTCTTACGAGTGCGTCGCCAATGTCATGCATGTCCGGGTATGCATTAACGTGCCAGTGGTCATCGATTGAACGCCATGCATCGCGGATTTCGGACAAACTGTCGGGACCGAAAGTCGCGAACGCAAACAGACCGCCTGCGGGCAATAGGCGGGCGATTTCTGAAAAGCAGGTAGGGAGGTCGTCCATCCAGGGCAACAGCATGTTTGCGAACACGAGATCGATGCTCCCGTCTTTCAGCGGGATACGGGATGCGTCACCCTGCAATACGGACGGTTTCGTGAACAGAGATCGCCTCTGTTTTGCTTGCTGCAACATAGCGAACGAGGCATCCAGACTGATAACGCGGCTACGTCGAAATCGATGAGCCAGTTGCTTGCTGCCGCTTCCGGTTGCGCAACCAAGATCGAGGATGTGGCGCGGTCTGATTTCCACGGGTGTCAGGCGTTGCAGTAATTCATCGAAAGTCACCCGATGAATAAAATCCGCCTCATTAAAACCGGCTGCGATGCGGTCAAATCTTCGCCGCACGTCACGAAAAACCAGCGCTGGAGGTGGCCTGCCCATGTACCAGAGCATAGGGCTAAAGTGTCATTACAGGCAAAGAGGCCGAATAGGCAAGCTGATTTCGCCGGTCTATTCGGGCAGGCTCCAGGTCCATGAAGCTGCTCAAAAATGCTCCCGGCAATCTGCATTGCTGCCACATCGCGGAGATCTGTGTTCTTTGTGATCAAGTCGCGGACGGCGGGCGCATCTGCGGACAATGCCGGCGGATCCTGCCCTGGAATGACACCTTCTGCGAATGCTGTGGACAGGCCATGATGGCCGGCCAGCCGCCCGGCGTGGTCTGCTTCGCGTGCCAGTCGTTGCGGCCGCCATTCGAAAAGGCGCGCGCCCCGCTCATTTATGACTTTCCGGTGGATGCCGTTATCAAGGCGATCAAATTCAGGCGGCAACTCTGGTATGTGCCGGCATTCGCTGATCTCCTGCGGCGAACTCTCACCAGCGAGTTTGCGCAGGTCGATGCATTGGTACCGGTTCCGTTACATCGCTGGCGTCATATGACGCGCGGCTTCAATCAGGCCACGGAACTGTGCCGCCCGCTGCATAAAGCGACAGGACTGCCAATAATGACCCAAGTCGACCGCATTCGGGCGACCAGCGCGCAAACCGGACTGAATACGGCGGAGCGCAAAAGAAATCTGAAAAACGCGTTCGCGGTTTCAGGGAAATTGAAGAGCCGGCATCCATTGATTGTCGATGACGTTATTACAACGGGCGAAACCTGTTCGCAGCTGGCGATGGAGTTGATCAGGAGCGGTGCAAAATCGGTCAGCGTGTTGACGGTGGCGCGTGCCCTCAGGGCACGACAGGACTAAAGGTGTAGTGCAGGACAATGCCGATAAATATGATCATGCCGATGTACTGATTGTGCCGGAAAACTCTGAAGCAGGCGGCTGCCTGACGGTCACGGGCCAGCCACTGGTGCCAGGCCATGAGAATCGCGGCGATGAAAATTGATCCGTAATACCAGGAGCCGAGCTCGGCCATGTTGCCGATAAAGACCAGCGCAGTAAGCATCAGCAACTGCAGACCGCCGACTACGAAAAGGTCGGCGTCACCGAAAAGAATCGCGGTTGACTTGATGCCCACTTTCAGATCGTCATCGCGATCGACCATCGCGTAGAAGGTGTCGTAGATGACAGCCCAGATCAACGCCGTGCCAAACACCAGCCAGGCAAGCTGCGCCGTCTCGCCGGTCTGCGCTGCGAAGGCCATCGGTACCGCCCAGCCGAAAGCGGCGCCGAGTATAAATTGCGGAATTGAGACAAAGCGCTTTATAAACGGATACGCGACTGTCAGGCCAGCGCCGATAACCGCAAGCAGCTGCGCGGGCCGGTTGAGCATCGCAGCCAGCCCTATGGCGATTAATGCGAGAGCAGCAAACAGCGTTAGCGCCTCCATCGGCGCGACTGCGCCGGAGGCAATTGGCCGCATCCTGGTTCTCTCTACGTAAGGATCGATATTACGATCGGCAAAATCGTTAAGAACACAGCCGGCTGAGCGCATGATAACGACGCCGAGCATGAACACGATAAATATGCCGGGATCGGGATGGCCCTCACCCGCCAGCCAAAGGGCCCAAAGCGTTGGCCATAACAGCAGCCAGACACCAATCGGCTTGTCGAGCCGCATCAGTTGAAGGTAGTTCTGCAGTTGGTTGAAAAAGCCCGGTGCGATCCGGGCCGGCGTTTTTTTGCTTGCCAGCTTATTCACAAGCTAAAAATACCAGATTGAGGAAACCGGGGTCGAACCCACTGCTGCCTTATAAACCCAGGATCGGTGTCAACACAACACAAGACCACGATTTGAAGATCGACAATCGCCCGCTTAGGAAGGGCGATCAACATGTTTCCGACGCATCAATTTGCTTGCGCGGCTTGCTAGCGAAGGACTTTAGGTTTCGCACTATTTCTTGGTGGGACAGCAGTGGGTTCGACCCCGGTTTCCGTCAGACTTTTCCATATTGATAAGCGTCACCCAGCCAGCGGCGGACTATCGCCTGCTCGGCCGCGGGATTATCGCGCTGAATCATTTCCGCGCTCGTCAGAACTTCGGGCATCAATTCGGCGTCGCGAACAAGATCAGCGATGCGATATTCGGGCAGTCCGGTCTGCCGGGTGCCCAGCAGTTCGCCAGGACCGCGTAATTCAAGATCTCTTTGCGCAATCAGGAATCCATCATTGGTGTCTCGCAGAACTGCCAGCCGCTCGCGGGCAAGCTGACCGAGCGGCTGCCGATAGAGCATGACGCAGTGGCTTTGCTTTGCACCGCGGCCGACCCGGCCGCGCAACTGGTGCAACTGCGAAAGCCCCATGCGCTCGGCGTTCTCGATGATCATCAGGCTGGCGTTCGGCACGTCAACGCCGACCTCAATAACAGTTGTCGCAACCAGCACATTGATTTTGCCGGCCTTAAATGCGCGCATGATTTTTTCCTTGGCCGTTGCCTTCATTCTCCCGTGCACGAGACCGACCCGCATTGGAGCGAGTGCCTCTTTCAACATGGCATAGCTGGCCTCGGCCGCCTGGTAGTCGAGCACATCAGACTCTTCAATCAGGGGGCAAACCCAGTAAGCTTGCTGCCCGTCCTTGCAAGCAGTACGCACTCGCCCGACGACTTCTGCGCGGCGCGTATCCGGTAACGCAACCGTCTGCACTGCCCGGCGCCCGGGCGGCAACTCATCGATCACTGATACATCGAGATCCGCATACGCCGCCATCGCCAGTGTCCTGGGAATTGGCGTCGCTGTCATGACCAGTTGATGCGGATGCCCGCCGCCGGTTACCCCCTTGTCGCGAAGCGCCATGCGCTGGTGAACGCCGAAGCGGTGTTGTTCGTCGATCACTACGAGTGCCAGTTGTTTGAATTTCACCCCCTCCTGGAAAAGCGCATGGGTGCCGATGACCAGCCTGGCGGCGCCGCTTGCAATGGCCTCGATTGAGGCACGCCGCTCCGCCGGCCGCTGACTGCCGCTAAGCCATGCAAGCTCGTAACCGAAATCACGAAACCAGCCGCAGAAATTTTGCCAGTGCTGCTCTGCAAGTAATTCGGTTGGCGCCATTACTGCGGCTTGCACGCCGCAAGTCATCGCTCGCAGACAGGCTGCAGCCGCGACCACAGTCTTGCCCGATCCGACGTCACCCTGAATCAGCCGCATCATTGGATGTGGCGACTCCAGATCGGACGTTATTTCCGTAATCACGCGTTGCTGCGCAGCCGTCAGCCGATACGGAAGTCCGCTGATAAAGCGGGCCACGGTGTCGCCACCTCCGCCAAGCGCGACCGCACTCTCCTTTCTTGCCCGATCGCGCAGATTCCTCAGGCTCATGTAGTGAGCCAGGAGCTCCTCGAAACACAGGCGGAGCTGACAGGGATGTTTGCCAGCGTCAATCTCCGCGAGATTAGCCTCAGGTGGCGGCTCATGCAGAAGGATAAGTGCCTCAACCAGGGAGGGCATGCCGTATTTGTCTCGAACAGATTGTGGCAGCAGCTCGTCCGGCGGCGCCTTTTTCATCATTGCCAGCGCCTGACCTGCAAGATTCCTCAGCCTTCCCTGTTGCACGCCTTCAGTCATCGGGTAGATGGGCGTCAATGTGTTACTGACAACAACGCTTTGTTCAGGTCGCAGCACGCGGTACTCCGGGTGCACCATTTCGACACCAACAGGGCCTGCTCTGACATTGCCGAACGCACTGACGAGGGCGCCGACCCGGAACCGGGATTGTTGCTGGCGCGAAAAGTAAAAGAAGCGAAGAGTAATCTGGCCGCTGCCATCGCCAATGCGAACCAGGAGATTTCGCCGCCCGCGATAGACGGTTTCCGCCCGCAGCACCTCACCGCTCACGAGGCAACGCATGCCCGGCTTCAGCGACCCGATTTTGTAGAGCTTGGTGCGGTCTTCATAACGCAACGGCAGCAGGAACAGCAGGTCCTCCACTCGTCGCAAATTCAGACGCTTCAGCTTTTCGGCCAATGCCGGACCGACCCCGCGCAGGGCTGTCAGCGGACTCGAAAGATTCGTTTCTGTTTCCTGCACCCTTACAAGGCCAGGATCGCCTCGGCCTCTACGTCAGCACCCTTCGGCAGGGTTGCCACACCCACGGCCGCGCGCGCCGGGTACGGCTCGTCGAAGTATTCGGCCATTACGGAATTGATCGTCGCAAAGTTGTCTAGGTCAGTCAGGTAGATGGTGAGTTTGACGATCTGCCCGAGTGTGCCACCGGCCGCCTCTGCTACGGCCTTGAGATTTTCGAAGACACGTCGCGCACGGGCCTCGAAGTCACCAGCAACGAGTTCCATCGTTGAGGGATCAAGAGGAATTTGCCCGGACAGAAACACAAAGTTACCGCTTTGAATGGCTTGTGAGTAAGTGCCGATCGCGGCCGGCGCGTTGTCAGTATGGATTGGCGTCTTGTTCAATGGCTGCTCCGGTTGAGGTTACGCGCTCTCGCGTGAGACGCGCAGAACATTCGGCATTTTTTTGATGTTTCGCATAATGTGTGCGAGATGTATGCGGTCTTTGACCTGCAGCAAAAAGGTCAGAATGCTACCGTCCTCGTGCCGGTCGATGACTGACACCTGTTCAATATTTGAATCCGAATCCGCGATCACCGCGGCAACTTCGGCGAGCAGGCCGGTTTTGTTCTGTGCCTCCACCTGGATCTGGCTGGAGAAGTCACGATCTATCTCTTCTTCCCAGCTGACCGAAATCCACTTTTCCGGCTGTTTACGGAAATTTATCAGGTTGCCACAGGAGTTTCGGTGAATGACCACGCCACGGCCGGAACTGAGGTAGCCCATCACGTCGTCACCGGGGATGGGGTAACAGCACTTGGCGTAGCTAACGACGACGCCCTCGGTACCCGCAATCACGAGGCTCGCGGCCTCTGGCTGTGCATCATCATGCATGCCGATCAGGAATCGTGCCGTCAGCGGTGCGAGCCGCTTGCCGAGACCGAGTTGCTCGAATAGTTCGTTAACGTCCGTAAGGCCAAGTTCTCCAAGTGCCTCGCGCATACGCACTTTGCCAACCTTTCTAAGCGACGAGCCAAGATCCTTTAGTGAGCGGTCCAGCAGCCGCTTGCCAAGATCGATGGACTCACTGCTGCGCATTTTCTTCATGTAATGACGAATCGCGGAGCGCGCTTTCGCGCTGGTGACAAAGGTCACCCAGTTGGGATTCGGTTTGGCGCCACGCGCTGTAATGATTTCGACAGTCTGGCTGTTTTGCAGCGTTGTTCTCAATGGGACAAGATTTCGATCGATCTTCGCTGCGACACAACGATTGCCGATATCGGTGTGTACCGCATAAGCGAAATCAACCGTGGTGGCCCCCTTGGGCAGCGGCATGATGTCGCCTTTCGGCGTAAACACGTAAATCTTGTCCGGGAACAAATCGACTTTCACGCTTTCAAGAAATTCTTCCGAGCTGCCGGATTCCTGAAACTCCATAAGATGCGCGAGCCACTCGCGAGCACGGCGCTGTGGCGTGGCGGCGGATTTGTCCTCGGCCTTGTATTGCCAGTGGGCGGCAACGCCCGCCTCGGCGAGGCGATTCATTTCGCTGGTGCGAATCTGTACTTCAAGCGGCAGGCCCTTGGGGCCGAACAGTGTTGTGTGCAATGACTGGTAGCCGTTTACCCGGGGAATGGCGATGTAGTCCTTGAATCGCCCCGGCATTGGTTTGTACAGGCTATGGACCAGACCTAACAACTGGTAGCAGGTATTGACGTCGTTGACGATGATGCGGAAGCCGTAAACATCGACGATGTCGCCGAGCAGGCGTTTTTTCTCGGCCATCTTCTTATAGATGCTGTAAAGGTGCTTCTCGCGACCAATAACCTCACCTTCGATGCCTTCCTGCTGCATCGTTTTCCGAAAGTGCTCGGAAATTTTCTTGACGATCTGCCGCTGGCTTCCCTTGCTTCGCTTTAGTGCCCGATCGAGCACTGCATAACGAAACGGATACAGATAGCGAAATCCCAGGTCCTCGAGATCAACCTTCATGTGATTGATGCCCAGGCGATTGGCGATGGGCGCATAAATCTCGAGCGTCTCTCTGGCGATACGAGCCTGTTTGTCCACCGGCATGGAATCCATCGTCTTCATGTTGTGCAGCCGATCGGCAAGCTTCACCAGGATGACCCTGATGTCCTCGATCATCGCCAGTATCATTTTGCGAAAACTTTCTGCCTGCGCTTCAGCGCGGCTGGTGAATTGCATCTGGTCAAGTTTGCTGACGCCGTCCACGAGCGTTGCAATCTCATTGCCAAACTGCTCAGCGAGTTCGGCGATCGGCGTCTCCGTATCTTCGATAACGTCATGCAGTATCGCGGCCGCGATTGCCTGCGAGTCCATATGCATGTCGGCCAGAATTTGCGCGACTGCAAGGGGGTGGGATATGAAGGGGTCGCCGGACATGCGCGTCTGGCCGCTGTGGGCAGTCGCGCCGAACTCGTACGCACGCACAACCTGCTCGATTTGTTCGGCAGGCATGTAGGCTTCCAGGGATTCGAGCAGACGCTTTAAGCCCTTGTCGAGTTTCGACGAGGCGCCCGGGATTTTAGCGAGAATGCTAGCGGCGTATTCCATGACTCATCATAATCGGTTGCCCCGAGTCGCGCCGCAATAGCGGTATCTCAATCGCCGATTGAGATACCGCGCATTGGCATGATTTCCTCGGCAGATTCGGGCTGCAGGAATTCATCGACGGGTGGCATCTCCACTTCTTCGAGAATTGCAGGCGTAATGTGACCCTCAGCAATTTCACGAAGTGCGATAACCGTTGGCTTGTCATTTTCCAACTCCACCAGTGGCTCGGCACCATGTGCAATTCGCCTGGCGCGTTTGCTCGCCACCAGCACCATTTCAAAAATATTTTCTATGTTGTCCAGACAATCCTCGACCGTAATTCTGGCCATGAATTCCTAACTCCCGTCAATACGCAACAATAAGCGGTCGGCCCGGCGGACCTTTTGATAACCAAGACCCACCAGTATATCGTATTATTTGGAGTCTAAGCCAGTATCTCTTCAAGCTTTTGTCGCAGTTCAGGCCTGCTGCTGCGGTTGGCGGCGCCCTCTCCGTGGAGTATCGCTTCGAGTTCGCCGACGGCGGTATCCAGATCATCGTTAATGATGACGAACTCGAATTCGTCCCAGTGAGACATGTCGCCATGGGCCTCCTGCAGACGGCGGGTAATGACCTCATCACTGTCGGTGCGGCGGTCCCGCAAGCGCCGCTCGAGTTCCGGCCACGCAGGCGGCAGGATGAAAATGCTGACGCAGCCGGGCACCGACTCGCGTACCTGGCGGGCGCCCTGCCAGTCAATTTCGAGAATAACGTGATTGCCCTTTTCCAGCTGCTGCTCCACCCGGGTACGGCCGGTGCCGTAGTAGTTGCCGAAAACCAGCGCCGATTCGAGCAACTGTCCCGCCTCCTTCAGTTGCAGAAAACGCTCCTCGTCTACAAAAAAATAGTCGCGGCCATCGACCTCGGCCTCCCGTTTCTCGCGTGTCGTGTACGACACGGAAAACTTGAGTCGCGGATTGCGATCCAGGAGCAACCTGACCAGCGTGGTCTTCCCGGCCCCGGACGGTGCGGCAATGACATACAGGGTCGCCGGACTACTCGACATTCTGTATCTGCTCACGCAAAATCATCTTAGGCTATTGTAATCATGTTAGTTCTCTTGCTTCCTGAGGTTACGGCTACCCATGAAAACGGAATCCAGAATCCAGGCGATGCGATAATAGCCCAGCCGGCTCGCTACTTCTGCAACGCTGTGATCTCGCTCAACCACCTGCCGGACCGCTTCGATCTTGAACGCTTCGGGATATCGTTTGCTACTCATTTGCACCTCTCTATATTGCCATTTTGTATGCCTGATAAGGTGTCTAGCAAATCAGGGGCGATTCAGGTTATCCACAGCAATGGTTTCTTGAGGAGGAAGAACAGGAAGTTGTACGACTGCTTGAGCAGAAAGTCGACGATAAAGCTTAGTGCCAGGATTCCTATGAGCACCAGAATTGTCTGTATCATAGTTCTGGCTCAAGTGATCGTAACAACAGGAACCAGGTTACGCCCGTAATCTTGTCGCGGCCACCGGTTTGTCGGAAATTGCGGCTACTCATCTGCATCCTCTTTTGATGACTCGCTCGGCAGAATAAAATCCTCCTCGTCAATCAATGGGTATTAATGCGGCAGCCTCCGCCCGCGGCTTTTCGCTGGCTTCGAGGAACTCGCGGGTGATGCTCCGTGTACTTTTGCCCGAAAGGTCGTGCGAGTTCGAGTCTCGCCCCGGGCACCAGGGATTACTCGCACTAGGCAAAAGAGCCTTCAAGCGTGCTGGTTTGCAATGCCCGCAATTATATGCGCTTATACGAATTAGTAATAACAAAAAAACGACAATGCAGAACGCCCGAATAGATTGCTGTTTGTTGACTCGGACAAACGGCTCTGCATCTGTTCGCAGCCTTTTTGAGCGCTGAACAAAGAAATCTCTTTCAAATGTGCCGCGTACATTCGACTCAATCTGTAAGCTCAAGTTTCGCGCGGCCCGGCCACGGAGATATTACAGTGATTCCAGTATTCTATAACTCCACGCCACCATCCTCCTCCGGGTATGCCAGCGGGATGGTGAAACCCTGGGTGTTTCTTTTCCTGGGAACTTGCTTCGCCGGTCCCGTGTACGGCGCCACAACTGCCGATGCTTCCATAAATTTCGTGACTGGCAATCTCTGGTTGCTGATAGCCACGGCCATGGTATTTCTCATGCACCTGGGATTCGCGACACTTGAAGCAGGTCTTACCCAGGAGAAGAACTCTATAAATATTCTGTTCAAGAATATATCCATTGTCGCGCTTGGTTTCCTCACGTATGCCGCAATCGGCTTCAACCTCATGTATCCGGGAGAAGAATATGCGGGTGCCTTTTTTGGCTTTGCGGGATTCGGTTTGGGAACGGACGCATCCGGCATAACGGTTGAGTACAGTGGCACGTACACCTATTGGACAGACTTCATCTTCCAGGCAGTTTTTGCAGCCACCGCTGTCACGATTGTGTCAGGTGCGGTTGCCGAACGTATCAGGATCGAGACCTTTTTGCTGTTCGCAATGATGTATCTGTGTTTCTGCTACCCCATTGTTGGGATGTGGAAGTGGGGAGGTGGATTCCTCGATGCCATGGAAACACCTTTTTATGACTTTGCCGGTTCGACCCTTGTGCACAGTGTGGGTGGTTGGGCAGCGCTTATTGGATGCATCATGCTTGGACCGCGCCTGGGTAAATACGAAGACGGGAAGGTGCTTCCAATCGCGCCATCCAGTCTTCCTCTCGCGTCAATTGGCGCCTTCCTTTTGTGGTTCGGCTGGTATGGCTTCAACGGAGGTTCGGTACTTTCTGCAGATCCGGCCGCCCTTTCATATGTTTTCGTTACAACGTCCTTGGGCGCCGCAGCCGGCGTCACCGGCGCAATGCTGGGTACGACAGTTCTCATAAAGCACCTTGACCTGTCCATGCTGCTGAATGGCGCGTTGGCAGGCCTGGTGTCCATCACGGCCGGCGCCGATCAACTTGGAGTGATGGATGCGACAATCGTTGGTTTCATTGCCGGCTTTCTTGTAGTCGCTTCCGTGCTTTATCTGGATCTAAAATTAAAAATCGATGACCCAGTAGGCGCAATATCGGTCCATCTCGTCTGTGGAATCTGGGGCACACTGGCGGTGGGACTGTTCGGAAATCTAGCCTCTG
>SMWE01000026.1 GCA_004357475.1 Gammaproteobacteria bacterium | reverse complement strand
GGATCTTGTTCACCGGCTTGATCAACTTGGCATGCGTTAGTTCAAGGCAGCCGCGGAAACTCCAGCACTGGTCTGCGTCAGTTTTCTGTGGCCAAGCCAGGTTGCAGCGTGTTCTGCTGTGTACGTACAAATACGACACTTCGAGGAGATAATATGCAAAATACAATAGCGTCGACGCAGGAAAACCTTACTTCTCATCTCCTGGAGCGCTTTGGTCCACTGTTGTCACAGACTCAACTCGCCGAGCTCCTCGGCCGATCGACCGGTGGATTGCGTTACAGTCTCTGTTGTCCCAGTGATTCGCGTACACGGGCGTTAAAGGCCTGTGGCCGAAAAGTCGGCCGGAGGGTGTACTACCCGGCAGACGACGTAGCCGGAATTATCACGAGCCCCGAAAGTTAATAACCGATACGAGCGGTCATCGGCCCAAATAAACAGCCTCTGTTCGGATCGATGTCCAGCACGTCCAGTCGTACGCGAATGCGTGTCTTTTTCTGGATGAATCCCGGTGCGAAAGCCCCCACGATAACCGCCGGATCAGCGGGAGAGAATTGCCTGCCGGCATTTTTCCTGCCGATTAAATTTTCAAGCTCTGGAATCCTGTCCATTAAATGCCGATCTCAGCTATTGCCAGCCACAAGGGTTTCCTTGACGCTGGGCAACCGTTCAGAAGTTACTCCCAGCAGCTTGCCGATATTGTTGGTGTTACCCGGCAAACAATCGTCGCAATAGAAAAAGAAAAATACTCTCCATCGTTGGAGGCAGCGTTCAAGATTGCTGCGGCGCTTGGGCAAAGTTTCGACGCCGTTTTTCCTTTTGACGCCAAGACCAAATAATTATTATCCCAAACAAGATCGCCAAATTAGCCGCATGGATTTGCGGCTCGGTAACATCCTTTTTCGAGACGCTAGCGCCCGGGTCGGTGACAGAACGCCGCGTAGGTCCGCGCCGTTCGCGAAACCTGGCCAGGCCAATTGATTTCCCTTTTCGAATTCTTCGATTCCGTAGGAGATCGCCCGTGTTGTTATGCATGTCGCTCGGCCAACACCATAGATGGCGATATCAGCATCGAACTGAGGCGCAGTTCACAGATTAAGCAGTGATATTGCTCAACACTGGCGCTTGTCTCCGATGCTGCCAGCACTCGCGCATGGGTTATGTAATAAAGAGAGGGATTGCGGGATGTCTGTACTCAGTCAAACGTCATTGCTGATGTTGCTTGTCTGCGGCATATCGGTCGCGAGCAGCGCGCAGGACATATCCGCTGGTGAGATGAGAAGCTTGGACGGGCAGGTCCAGGAGATCAAATCCGATGTGCTTAATATTGCCTCGGAACTCAGCAACCTCGAAGAGCGGCTGCTTTACCCATCGAACACACAGATAGCCGTATTCGTATCGATTGCCGAGGACGAGGATTTCAGACTCGACGCCGTGAAGATCGAGATCAACGGCGAAATGGCCACTCACCACATATACAGTTTTCAGGAACTTGAAGCGCTGCGAAAAGGCGGCGTGCAGCGAGCTTACACGGGCAATATTGTTACGGGCGAACACGAACTGCGTGTCACGATGATCGGCAAGCTCGCCAATGGCAAAGACTTTAGTGAGACCGACAGTTTCAGCTTCTCGAAGGGGGTTAAGCCCGCGACACTCGGGATTGTCCTGGCGGGGCCAGGGTTGGGCAAGAGCGAGATCCAGGTCGGAGATTGGTAGACCGTGGGTCGAGCACCGTCCTTAGCGACCGGGCTCTTGCTGGCTGCTTGTCTGGCAGCGAGTCCAGGTCACAGTGATGAACTGAAGGATCTGTACTTCGGCGAGGCTTTGTATCACGCGTACCAGGGCCATTTTTTTGAGGCTCTGGAACGACTTGATACTGAGGTCAAACAACACGACGATCTTGACGAGCCAGAGCTCGACACTCTTTTTTACCACATCAATGATGCTGAATTTTCTCTTGGTGATTTCGAGTTGCGGTACAGAATGCACCATCGCGCGGGGCGTGCGATCAAGGCGGTGCTCGAGGGTGCGGTCGATGAGGCTGTACGCAATGACGCCGCCTACAGGCTTGCACGAATCCACTTTCAAAAAAACCAGATGGCAGAGGCGATCCGCGCTCTTGATCGTATCGAGGGCAAGATCCCCGAATCCATCCGGGATGATATCGAATTCCTCCGTGCCAATGTCTATCTTGCACAGGGTCGAGCGTCAGATTCGATCGACGTACTAAAGAGCCTGCAGGGCTCTGACAGTTTTGCTGGTTTTGCCGCCTACAACCTGGGGATCGCCTATTTGCAGGACGGGAGAAAGCAGGATGCGCTTGAGCAACTCGATCGGGCAGGACAGATTAGAACTAACGACCCCGCCGAACTGGCCATCAGGGACAAATCCAATCTCGTGCTTGGTACCGCATTGCTGGAGTCGGGTGAATACGAGAAAGCGATTCCGTTTCTGAATCGCGTACGCCTCAATGGTCCGTTTTCCAATCAGGCGCTGCTCAGCTCTGGCTGGGCGAACATGTCCATTGAAAATACCGAAAGAGCCGTGGTTCCCTGGAGCATCCTGGCCGAACGCGAGGTGACAGATCGTGCGACGCAGGAAGCAATGCTTGCGTTGCCCTATGCCTACGGTCAGCTGAATATTCACGGTCGTGCGGCCATTCAATACGGCCGTGCGCTCGACTCATTCACTGCCGAAATCGACAAGCTCAACGCCTCGATCGACAGCATCCGGGAAGGCAATTTCCTGCAGGCGTTAATTCGTGAGGAAATTCGTCAGGACAAGGACTGGGTGATTCGGCTGCGTGCTTTGCCGGAGGCGCCTGAAACGTATTACCTGATGGATCTGCTTGCCTCGCACAGCTTTCAGACAGGTCTGCAGAACTACCTGGATCTCGCCGACCTGCACCGGAAACTTCTCGCCTGGCAGAACAGTTTCGACTCTTTCGATGAAATGGTGGACATCCGCGGCACCCACTATGAACCGCTGTTGCCCGAGGTCGATACCGAATTCCGCCAACTCGATTCCAGGATTCGACTGCGCATTGAACAACACAAAATGCTCGTCAAGCGACGGGACGATTTGCTCACAACACCCCGGCCCGAATTTTTGGCGACCCGGGAAGAGCAGGCCATTCTCGCACGCCTCGAACATATCGAGGCGCAGCTGCAAGGAATGGACGCTGCGGTTTCTTCATCCATCCTGCGTCGCGTCAAACGCCTCAAGGGCACGTTAACCTGGACGCTTGAGACCGAATATCACGAACGCCTGACCCGATTCGACGAGAATCTCCGTGGTCTCGATGCAGCCATGGCGGTTGCGCAACAGCAATACGACCAGTACGTCAGGGCCCGGCAGTCGGCGACGCACAGCTACGTTGGCTACGAAAAACCGATCAAGCAGCTGCGTGCAAAAGTGGCGAATGCCACCCGCAAAGTCGAGTTGCTGATGGCGCGTCAGGGCCACCTCCTTGAGGTCGTCGCAGTTGACGAGTTGATCGCACGCCGCGGTCGGCTGGCGAAATACGGAGACAAGGCGCGATTCGCACTCGCCGACAGCTATGACCGGGCGACACAAGCTCAGGCCCGAATGGAAGCCTCGAAATGAACCGGCTGATCATCGTAATTTCGTTGACCGCTGTCGCTATCTCTGGTTGCGCAACGACCAGCAAACAAGGCACGCTCGCTGAACTCGAAGCGATCCCGGCGGATACCGAAGAGGTGTATGTCGCAGACAGTCTTGAACGCGCCGCCCAGAGTTATCGCCGCTATCTCGATGAGACGTCGGAGAGCGCACGTACTCCGGAGGCAATGCGACGTCTTGCCGATTTGCAGATCGAGCAGGCCTACGGCCTCATTGGTAGCGGTGAGATTGTCGAGATGCAGGCTCCCGACGCCGCTAGTCCAACCCGGCAGATCGCCGCGGATCGACAGACGAGCAGTCCGGCGGTGCCTTCGGAGTCTGAGCAGGATTTCGAACAACGCGCGACCGAGCGACACCAGCTGCTGGCGAAAACACCGGAATTTGATACTCCGTTACCGAGTACTGAGAGCGCATCGGTACCGACAGGGCCTCGTGAAGCAATCAAGACGTACTGGACTATTCTTGAGACCTACCCCAACTACGAGCGTAATGACCAGGTGCTCTATCAATTGTCACGTGCGTACGACGAAATCGGCGAGCCGGATAAAATGATGGAAGTGACGGATCGGCTGGTTGCCGAGTTTCCGTACTCAAGATATCTCGATGAAGTTTATTTCCGGCGCGGTGAGTATCACTTCGTCAGGAAAAGTTATCGTGAGGCGGAAAACGCCTACGGTTCAATCATAAGAATGGGCAAGACCTCGTCCTACTTCGAGCTCGCTTTGTACAAGCAGGGATGGGCTCTGTACAAACAGGAATTCTACGAAGAGGCTCTGCACAACTATATTGCGATGCTCGATTATCGCCTGTCCATCGGTTACGACTTCGATCAGGAATATGAAAAAAGCGATGAGCATCGTGTGGCCGATACGTTTCGCGTCATCAGCTTGAGCTTTTCCAACCTCGGGGGCTCTGAAATTCTCGACGAGTACTTTTCAGAATACGGCCATCGGAACTACGCTGACAAGATCTACGGCAACCTTGGTGAGTTCTATTTCGCCAAGCTTCGTTATGATGATGCCGCATCGGTGTACAGGTCATTCGTCGGTCAGAATCCGCTGCATAAAGTTTCGCCGCACTTTGGCATGCGCATTGTCGAAATTTACGGTGAAGCCGGATTCCCGTTGCTCGTCGTGGAGGCCAAAAAAGACTTTGCCACCACCTATGCTCTGGATGCGGAATACTGGGGTTACTTTGATCTTGAGAGTTCGCCGGAGGTGGTCGGCTTTCTCAAGATAAACCTGACAGATCTGGCGGGTCACTACCACGCGCTTTACCAAGAAGAGACTCTGGGCGAAAAGCGATCCACGAACTTCACGGAAGCGCATCGCTGGTATCGGCAGTTCCTGAATTCCTTCCCAACGGACAATGAATCGCCGCAGATTAATTACCAACTTGCTGACTTGTTGCTGGAAAACGAGAATTTCGGTGAAGCAGCGACGGAGTACGAGCGAACGGCTTATACATACCCGCAACACGAGCAGTCGTCGGCGGCCGGTTATGCCGCGATTTTTGCACACCGGGAGCACCTCAAAGTTGCTACCGGTGCACGGCAACTCGAGGTCAAGCAATCGACGGTAACGAGTTCGCTCAGGTTTGCCGATACATTCCATGAGCATGAGCAGGTACCCGTAGTCCTTGCTAACGCGGCGGAAGACCTTTACGAAATGAAGGACCTTCATCTCGCGATCGAATCGGCACAGAAACTCGTCGATCGGTATCCGTCCACGGACACTGCGCTGATTCGCTCGGCCTGGGCCGTTATAGCGAACTCGTCAATCGATCTGACCGAGTATCAGAATGCGGAGCACGCCTATGCGAACGTGCTGGCATTGACGCCCGCAGATGACGAGTCCCGGGCTGCGATTGTCGATGGCCTGGCCGCAGCAATCTATAAGCAGGGCGAGCAGGCGAATCTGCTTGAGGATTATCGTGCGGCGGCGGACCACTTTTTAAGGATCAAGGACGTGGCGCCTACCTCGAGCATACGCACCGCAGCTGAATACGATGCGGCAGTTGCCCTTATGAAACTTGAGGACTGGATGCTGGCGTCGGACGTACTGGAAGAGTTCCGCATCAGTCACCCGGAACACGAACTGCAGTCCGAAGCGACGAAACAGCTCGCACATATTTATCGTGAAGACGGGCAAGTCGCGCGATCGGCTGCCGAACACGAAAGAATCGCGGCGGAAGCAAGCGATCCAGAGCTGAGTCGCGAAGCGCTTCTGACCGCAGGCGAGTTGTACGATGAAGTGGATGTGCTTGACGACGCGATCCGCGTCTACGAACGCTATGTCACGGAGTACCCGCGGCCCCTCGATATTGCGATAGAAACCCGCTCTCGACTCGCGGACATTTTCAAATCGCAACTTGATTACGAGCGCTACCATCAGGAGCTGGATTCGATCATCGCCGTTGATCGCGATGCCGGTGTGGATCGAACAGACCGCAGCAGATACCTTGCAGCCCAGGCAGCGCTGGTGCTGGCGGAGCTGAGCTACAAGCAGTTTGCCAGGCTTGAACTCAGGCAGCCGTTCGAAGAAAGCCTGGCAGCAAAACAAAAGAGCATGGATGCAACGATGCAGGAGTTCGAGAATCTCGTCAGCTATCAAGTTGCTGACGTGACAGCAGCGGCAACGTTTTACATCGCCGAAATCTTCTTTGAATTTAGCGTAGCGCTCCTGAATTCTGAACGCCCGCCCGGATTGAGCGCGGCAGAAAAAGTTGCTTACGAGATGGTCATCGAGGAGGAAGCATATCCCTTCGAGGAACAGGCTATTGAGGTACACGAGAAAAACTTCGAGTTGATAGCAGGCGGTACTTACAACCCATGGGTGCAGAAGAGCCTCGACAAACTCTCGGGTCTCATGCCGGGGCGCTACGCGAAAAATGAAATCAGTGGCGGTTACCTGGGATCGATCGATACCTATGCGTACCGCATGCCCGTAGCGCCACCGATCGGTATTGACGAGCAGGACAATGTCGTTGAGGAAGTCGAGCAGGCTAAATCACCGATGGCTACGGCCCAGGTGCCGGGTAGCAACCTGGACTAGGCGTCAAGGAGACTCATGATGACGAGGTTGAATTGCTTCCAGTTGCTCAATGCCGCGCTCCTGCTGATGGTGGGGATCGTTCTTTCCGGGTGTGCTGTCAGTACCGCAACGCGCTTACCGGCGCGTATCGAAATTCAGGAAGCAGTGGGCTTTACGATTATCGAAGAGCAAAAAATCAGCAATGATGTTCGACTCGAATACGATCAGGCACTGTCTTTGCTCAAGCAGGGTCAGCACGATCAGGGCATAGCGTTGCTCGAAACCGTCGCCGAAACAGCCCCGGATCTTAGCGCGCCACATATTGACCTCGGCGTTGCCTATCACCGCGCCGGCAATCTCGACGCCGCAGAAACCAATCTGAAACTGGCGCTGGAATCAAATCCAATTCATCCCATCGCGCACAATGAACTCGGCATCGTCTACCGCAAGACCGGGCGCTTTGTCGAGGCAAGGCGAAGCTACGAAGCCGCCCTGGAAATTTATCCGGGCTACCACTACGCCAGGCGCAATCTGGCCATTCTTTGTGATTTGTACCTTGCCGATCTGCGCTGTGCACTGGGAAATTACGAAGCGTATATGACAACGGTGCCCAGTGATGAAGAGGCTTCGATGTGGATCGCTGATATCCGCTATCGAATCGGCCAGGTGGAGGAATAATGTTGAAATTATTTCCTGTTTTCGTATTGCTGCTGTTCGTCAGTGCTTCTGCAATGGGCGAGGACGCGACAGACGATGCCGAAGCTACCGAGGAAAATACGGTGACTGAGAACCCGGGAGAGGTCTCGGAAGGTCCGAGAACGATGTCGGGCATGTCGATTCTCGGCAACGATGAAGCGCCGAAATCGCTCGTCATCATTCCCTGGAAATCATCCGAACTCGGTGACGATATTAGTCTCTCTGACACGCTTGACGATCGTGCACGACCGGTCGATAAGGAAGTTTTCTTGCGTGAGTTGAGCTTTTACGAGATTCGTTCCGGTGCATAAGCGGTAATTGTCAACCAGTATGACTCCCGAACGGGCACTGCATCACATTCAATACCTTGACGCACGTCTATTCTTGGACTTGTCCTGAGAGCAAATCAGGACATTCTGTCAAATTGAGGGTTTAGCAATGGAATTATTCTATTCGATTATAGGTTTCATCGATTCGGGTGGCATATTCATGTATCCGATTCTGCTCGTCTTCGCTGTCGGAGCCGCGATCGCAGGTGAACGCTTCATTACGCTGGGGCTGGTCACCAACAAAAACAAGTCGGTGTGGGAGAAAGTCCAGCCCTTGTTGAGCAATGGTGAGTTCGATCAAGCGCGGGAAATGACCAGCAAGGACGAATCCACTATCGCACAGGTTCTGAATATGGGCTTGTCGCTGCAGGGCGCAGTACGCCGTCGTGAAGACATAGAGATCGCGATGGAGGAGAGCATGATGGAAATTGTGCCGCGCCTGGAAAAGCGCACGCATTATGTTGCGCTCGCATCGAGCATTGCTACGTTGCTCGGTTTGCTTGGCACGATCATGGGCCTGATCCAGGCGTTCACGGCAGTTGCCAATGCGAATCCGGCGGAAAAGGCTGACCTTCTGTCCGCTAGTATTTCGGTCGCCATGAATACGACTGCGTTTGGTTTGATGGTCGCCATACCGCTGCTGATCGTTCATGCGGTGCTGACCAGCAAGACCGGCGATATTGTGGACAGTCTCGAGATGGCCACGGTCAAAGCCCTGAACGTATTTTCGCGACGAGCAATGCGCACGGCTGAGGCCTAGTCAACATGGCCAGACGGCATCATTACAAACGTCGGAGCAAGAAGCCCTCGTATGAAATCGACGTAACCACCTTTTTGAATCTCATGGTGGTGCTGATTCCGTTCTTGCTGATCACAGCCGTGTTCTCCAGGATGACGATCGTCGAGCTCACCCTGCCGAGTTCGGCAGGTGGACCATCGACGGCCGAAGAAAGTTTCCAGCCTGAGGTGGTCGTCAGGGAAGACGGCATCGAAATAACCAATGGCAAAGCAGTGATTGCTGCGATCCCGAACAAGGATGGTGAGTTCGATCTTCAGACGCTGTCCGATTTCATGGTTGAACTCAAACAGACTTACCCGGAGCAGGACGCCGCATCGGTATTGATGGAGGCGCAAATTCCATACGACTACCTGATTCAGATTATGGACATCGTCAGGAGTGTTGAGGTCCCTGTAGAAAACGGAATCGAAGGCGAAGAAGAATATGAATTATTCGCTTTGTTCTCAGAAATTTCCGTCGGAGATGCGCCATGAGGGACTCACGCAGAATCAAGCGTATGTCGCGAAACCGCAGGAAAATCGGACAAATAAATCTGACAGCACTGATGGACATATTCACCATTCTTGTGTTCTTCCTGCTGGTGAACTCCGGTTCTGTCGAACTGCTCGAAGTACCCAAGGACATGAAGCTTCCAGAGTCGCACGAGGAAAGCAAGCCGCGGGAGACGGTCGTGATTTTTATCAGCAAGGAAAATGTTCTTGTACAGGGCAAGATCGTCGCGTACGTCGCGGATATCCTCGAAGGTCGGGCTGAAACCATGGACCCTGTAATTGCGCGCCTGGCAGAACTGAAAGAGAGCATTATTGGGCCAAGTACTCAGACTGTGGCGGCTAGCCAGGAAGTCACAATACTGGCCGACAAGTCGGTGCCATTCGTTGTGGTCAGGAGGATCATGTCGGCTTGCACCGATGAGGGATATGAAAATGTTTCCCTCGCCGTTATTCAAAAACCGACACGAGTCGCGGCACGCTAGCACCACAGGGATGAAGGTGACATCGTGAGCCCAGAAAATCCTGATGAGGAAAAGTCGCTAAGAGAGCAGGTCGAGCAGTCCGAATGCGCGCTCGATAATCTCGAGGGGGACCTGCGGGCGAACGCTGCCGAACTCGAGACGCTGGTAAAGAAAAATCATCAATACGATATTCTCACCAGGATCTGTGGCTCGCTTGAAGAGCTTGATAATCTGGGTGCCGCAGAGCTGTTCTGGGGCGAACGGAGCGCCGCCGATAATGCGGTTGAGCGGCTGCAGTATGCGCGTGCGGAGATCAACGAATACGCAGCAGAGATCGCTCGGGCCGAAGAACGTCGTGAGTCGATCATCGACAAAATTGGCCACCAGAATCATGATCTGGATTATTTGCATTACGATCTTCAGGACCTTATCGAACGGGAAGAAGCTCGCAGCAGCGAGTGGCTCCAGGAGCGTGAATGCAGTGAGTTGCCGAATCGGATCCAGATCATGCCCTGGACCCGGGGTGGTGAGGAAGATCAGCGTCTCAAGCGTTCGCTGGCGACATCGCTGGCTGCGTCAGTTGGCATTGCGGTGCTGGCCAGCGTGATTGCGCTGCCGCTGATAGAGCGCGCAGAGAAAATGAAATTGCCAGAGCGCATTGCCAAACTGGTCCGTCAAGAGAGGGCTTTGCCACCGCCCGCACCTGTGGAGGAGCCGATCAATCCTCAGGAAGAGTTGCCGAAACCCGAACCGGAACTCGCCGAAGAGCAGCCACCCGAGCCGCGACCCGAATCGATCGAGGAACCCCTGCTCGCGAATGTCGAGCAGCCGGACGCCCGGGAACAGGTCAAGTCAAAGGGTATTCTTGCGTTTCGTGAGAGATTTTCCAGTCGTGCGAATATTCGACCGAGCGTACAGCTCGGCTCCCAGGCCAGGGTCAGGAGCGCCGGAGAAGATTCCGTCGGTCGACCGGAACGGCTGATGGTGGCGACATTGGCGCCTGGCTCGAGTGGTGGTATCAACCTTTCGGACATCAGCCGTGATATCGGTGGTGCTGGTGGTTCCATCAATGGCGTAAAACTGGCTCGCGTCGCCAGCTCGATCGGCGGTGGTAATGGACCAGATCGACCACTGAGCGGCCGAGCCCTGGCGGGCCGTACGGATGAAGAAATCCAGATCGTATTCGATCGTTACAAGTCGGCACTGTACCGACTTTATAATCGCGAGCTACGCAAGAACCCGACACTGCGTGGGCAGCTGATATTACGGCTGACGATCGAACCGGATGGTTCCGTGTCCTTGTGCCAACTGTATTCCTCAGACATGGGTGCGCCGATGCTTGCGGATCAGGTCGTCAGGCGAGTACTCACATTCGACTTCGGCGCCAAGCAGGATATCGTCGCAATGACCATTATTTATCCGATTGATTTTCTGCCAGCGTCCTGATCAGGCGAGCCTTGAACATAATGCTAAATCGGGCGAAAACAGTCGAAATTTGCTGACATAAGTCGCTATTTTTAGCCGCCAGTCTTTCCGCTCGCGGCTTGAAAACCCAATAGCCGCGCGGCCTCCCGAATTACTTCTCCAGGTGCGCAATATCATTCGAAACCTGTGACTTGGCTCACTTTTGGGCTACAGGCGTTAAGCCATAGTCCCGCTTCAATTCCGAAAAAGGCAAAACTACCGAAAGGTAGTGACGCAAAGTCACCGGTCTAAAGAGTCAGCGGACTTCAAGGCAGCGGGACCGCCCGAATTCTGGACCTTTGTCGGGCCGTCCGCACTGGTGAGCCTAGCGCACAAGAGATTTGGCGATTGACTATGGCCCACGACGAATTCAATGAGCGAGCTGCATTCCGGACTAGCCTCTGGCTGCTGGTCGTCGTGCTGTTGGTATTTATTGCCAACCCGGCCCAGGCGCAGGCGGTTGATTGCTCTTCGTTTCCAAATGCCACACTTGACGGCTTCGTCACTCCCGTTCCACCGGCCAATATTAATATCGACACGAATTGCACGGTCCGAAATTTTCCGGCGGGCAATCCACTCACCACCAACTTCTCCTTTTTCACGCAGCCGGGCCAGACCAACGAACGCTGGCTCATCATCTTCGACAACGTCGTCCATACGGGACAGATGTCGTGTAACAGCGTTCTCGAGCACAAAATCTGGTTCACGAATGGTTCGTCGTCGACGATTCAGGAGAGCTGCCAGAATCTGCTGATCCCCGTCGAGAAGATCGACAAGCAGAATCCGCCGGGGCAGACGACGGCCGCAATCGGCGTGCCCTTCACTTATTCACTGACAAGCCCGGTACTGTTCGATCCGGCAACAACCACCGTGATCAATACCCAGGGGTCGGTCAACGATCTGCACGGCATCACTATCTGGGACGATCTTAATGCGACGGGCGTTGACCTGACCTTCCTCGGCTACACGGCTTACTGGAAAGG
>SMWE01000025.1 GCA_004357475.1 Gammaproteobacteria bacterium | reverse complement strand
GTCTTGCGAGCCGGAGAACACACGGTGCTGTTTGATACCGGGCCATCCTTTCGCAGCGGCAGCAGCACGGCTGATATTGTGATCATTCCATTCCTCAGATCCCGCGGGATCGGCCGGCTGGATACGCTGATTGTGAGTCACGCAGATCAGGATCACGCCGGCGGCATAGCCGCCATAGCAGGCCAGTTTGCAATTGGCAGAATGCTGGTCGGGGAAACATTGCCCGGCTCCGGGCTCCCGCAAATTCCCTGCAGCACGGCGTTATCATGGATAGCTGGTGGTGTGCGGTTTCAGTTCCTGCATCCACCGCCGGATACAGCCTGGGACGGCAACAATGCGTCCTGTGTGCTCGAGGTGACTACCGGCAACCACAGAATCCTGCTCACGGGCGATATTGAGACCCCGATCGAGGCAACGCTCCTGGAAGACTCGCTGATGGGCCCGGTCAATACCGTTATTGTTCCGCATCACGGCAGCCGGACCTCGTCCAGTCCTGACTTCGTCAACCGGCTCAGGCCACAGCTGGCGATTGTCTCCGCCGGATTCGGTAACCGCTGGGGATTCCCCAAGGCAGATATCGTGCGCCGCTGGGAGCATGCCGGCGCGCGGTTGCTGGAGACCGCGACTTCGGGCGCAATCGGTCAGCGTGTTTGCATTGGCAGCGGCGCTGAGATTCTGCGTCAGGAACGACGGGATTCGCGACGATACTGGCACCAATAGTCGTGGTAAGCGGTTTGAATTGGAGAATTTTCGAGCCGGTCACTGTATATTCCGATTTTCCATCGAGTCAGGCTATATGGTTGAAATGGTTAAGGCTGGCGGCTGGTTAATGGCGCCAATTATCCTGTGCGCAATTGTCGCCATGGGGATCATTCTCGAACGGTTCTGGACACTTCAGCAGAAGCGGGTGCTGCCGGAGGACCTGACCAGCAAGGTCTGGGGCTGGGTCAAGACGGATTCGCTGGATCAGAGTCAAATCCAGACGCTGCACCAGGGATCGCCGCTGGGTCAGATTCTTGCTGCCGGGCTGATTAACCGGGATCGCGAACGCGTCGTCATGAAGGACAGCATCGAGGACACGGGCCGTCATGTCGTGCATGAACTGGAACGCTACCTTGAAACGCTCGGCACCGTGGCAGCTATTTCTCCATTACTGGGATTGCTTGGTACGGTAATCGGCATGGTTAAGGTATTCGCGGTAATTACGACCAGCGGTGTCGGTAATCCAACCGTTCTTGCAGGGGGCATCGCGGAAGCATTGCTCACGACTGCCGCTGGATTGACCGTCGCCATCCCGGCACTCATTGGTTATCGCTACTACCGAAATCGTGTCGACACGCTGGTGGTCAATATGGAAAAAGAGGCGATCAAGCTGGTTGAGGCGTTGCACCGGCGTCAGGCGTCGAAATCCGGAAAGAAAAAGTGAAACTGAAAACGCGGGCGAGAGCGGAGCCGGACGTCAATTTGACGTCGCTGATTGACGTCGTATTTTTGCTGTTGATTTTTTTCATGGTGTCGACGAGTTTCGTCAAGCAGTCGCAGATTTCGATTCGATTGCCCGGTGCAGAAAGTGTTGCGATTGTCGAACAACAAGCCGAACAACTCGACATCATGATTACCGAGCAGGGCATCTTTCTCGTAAACGGGCGGGAACTCATCAACAGCCGGCCGGAAACGATTCGTAACGCACTGCAAAAGGTATCGGGGGGCAACACTTCATTGCCGCTCACGATCAGCGCCGATGCAAACACTCGTCATCAATACGTTGTTACGGCGATGGACGTTGCCGGCAAGCTCGGCTTCGTGAAGATTCGCATCGCGACTGTGAATAATTCGGCGGAGCAGTGACTAAGACAGTGGACTCGCGCGTCGAAGAGGTCTACGGCCGGCTTTGGCGATACGTCATTCCCCATAAGTTAATCGGGCTGATCGCAGTGGTTGCGATGGCCGCTACCGCGCTGATTGAAGCGGCTATGGTCTGGCTCGTCGAGCCAATGATGGATGAGACACTGGTTGCGCATGATCTTGAGACTGCCAGGTGGATGCCATTCGCATTCATTGCCATCTTTATCGGCCGTGGGCTCGCCGGATTCGCGACGGAAGCTTCACTCGGCCGCATTGGGCGCAGCGTTATCAGCGCACTGCGCCGCGAGGTCTTCAACAAATTCCTTACCTTGCCGTTACGATTTATCGAGAGACACGCGACCGGCCCCATGCTGTCTCGTATGACTTACAACGTAGAAATGGTCGCAGAGTCGGTGACCAGCGTCGTCACGATCATGGTGCGTGACCTGCTGACAGTTTTTGCGGCAATGGGTGTCATGATTTACCAGAGTGTCAGATTATTTATCTTCGTCATGATCCTGCTGCCTGTCATTGCCGCACTGATCCAGGTGCTGGGGAAGGCGTTTCGACGCTATAGCGGTCGCATACAGGATTCGATAGGGGAGGTCTCACAGGTTACGGAAGAAGTGTTGACCGGCAATCGAGTGGTCAAAATATTCGGTGGCTACAACTATGAATCGGAGCGGCTTGCCGAGGTCGATGAACGAAATTTTCGGCAAAACCTGAAACTGATCCGTTCCCGGGCATTTGGCGTAGCAGTCACGCAGGTAGTTTTCGGTGTTGGTGTTGCCGGCGTCATTTATGCGGCTGGCGTAGAATCCGTCAACGGCAATCTCAGCCCTGGCAGTTTCATGTCATTTTTTGGTGCCATGATGCTGATGATGCAACCGCTGCGCCGTATCACAAACGTAAACGCAACCTTGCAACGCGGCATTGCCGCCGGTGACAGCCTGTTTCGCATCATCGATGAAGAAGACGAAGTGGATTCGGGCACCTATCGAAATGAAGAAGTGCGTGGCAAAGTCGAATTCAGGAACGTCAGTTTTTCCTATGGCGATAAGGATTCACCGGTTTTGCACGACGTGTCTTTCACCGTCGAAGCCGGAAAATCTATCGCCATCGTCGGGCATTCCGGTGGCGGTAAATCGACGCTGGTTGGTCTGTTGCCGCGATTCTACGACGTCCATTCGGGTGAAATATTGCTGGATGGTACGCCAGTCCAGGACTATGAACTCGCCAATTTGCGATCGAACTTAAGCCTGGTAAGCCAGGATGTCATCCTGTTCAACGACACCATCGCCAACAACCTTGCGTACGGGCAATTGCGGCAATGCACGCGGGCCGAGTTATTGCGGGCGGCCGACGCCGCCCACGTTATGGATTTCGTCAAGGATCTTCCGAACGGTTTCGAGACGATGGTTGGCGACCGGGGAATTCTGTTGTCTGGCGGACAGCGTCAACGAGTGGCAATAGGCAGAGCTTTACTGAAAAACGCTCCCGTGCTGATACTGGATGAGGCAACTTCATCGCTGGATACGAAGTCAGAACGGCGCATACAGGAAGCCTTGAGCACACTGATGCAGGACCGCACAACGCTGGTTATCGCGCACCGGCTGTCAACAGTTGAGTCAGCAGATCAGATTATCGTGCTCGACCAGGGCCGTATCGTTGAATCGGGCACGCACCGGGAATTGCTTGACGCTGACGGCGTTTATGCGGACCTTTACCGAATGCAATTCAGTGGCGAAAAATGACAGGGCACCTGTTTCACGCGTGAGTTCCGGCAACGACAACTGGGTACAGAATACCTGGTACGGAGAATCGCCGCTCCGCTGGCTGCTGTTGCCGTTCACCTGGATCTATGCTGCCGTCATTGCTGGCCGGCGGTTGCTTTATACATGCGGCGTATTGCGCTCGCTTAAGGTGTCGGTACCGGTGATTATCATCGGCAATATCACCGCAGGTGGTACCGGCAAGACGCCACTGACCATCTGGCTGGCGCAGCAGCTTGCCACAAGCGGTTACAAGCCCGGCATTATCAGCCGCGGCTATCGTGGCATGGTCGGACCGGATCCGCTGGAGGTTACGGCAGATAGCGATCCGGCGGTTGTTGGTGACGAAGCAATTTTCATCGCCGCGCGTAGCGAATGTCCAGTCGTTGTACACCCCGATCGTGTGGCAGCAGCAATACTTGCCATTAAGCTGGGCGCAAATGTCATCGTGTCGGACGATGGTTTGCAGCATTATCGGCTCGGGCGCGATTTTGAAATTGCTGTCGTGGACGGCACGCGTCGCTACGGCAACCGCCAGCTGCTGCCGGCGGGACCGCTTAGGGAGCCGTTGTCCCGGCTGGATACGATCAACCAGATCCTGGTGCAGCGCGAGACCGATGGCGGCTCAGGGCTATTGCACCGTTCTGCAGATCCTCCGCCTGTGGATTTTCGACTGGTCGCTTCGGCGATATGCAGACTGGACGATTCGGACATCAGGAATATCGGAGATTTTTCAGGCACGAAGGTTCATGCGCTTGCCGGTATCGGCAATCCCGAACGCTTCTTTCGGTTGCTGGAAGGCTGCGATGTCGATGTGATCCGGCATCCTCTTCCTGATCATGCCGACATGACGCAGGATGACCTCGATTTTGACGACGATCTCAACGTGGTCATGACTGAAAAAGATGCAGTGAAGTGCCGCTGGCTCGACACGAGCAACTGCTGGTATGTTTCGGTTGACGTTGTGATCGACGACGCGGACGCCGAGGATCTGCTGAGTCGAATCCTCAGCAAGATATCGCCACGCGAAAAGGATAAAGAGTCTCGTGGCTGAATCCGGAGTCAGCGTGCTGTTCGTCGGCACGGGCAACATTTTCTTATTTCAGTAACCACAATAAGCTAAGTGACTGTGGCACAAGGCTGGCTACAATTTGTTGCCAGCCAGCGGGCGTGTGCGGTGCGAATTGCTATTCCTCGTATTCATGCGGAATATGGGAATTCGTCCTCGATACCTGGCCGTCTGGTGGACTGTTCGCTCGCCGAGTCACTACTAAAAGCGGAGTTATGCTCGAAAGTGGTGTTTGGCTGAATTGAAAAAGGCGGCGTATCAGGTTGAAATGGTTTGTTTCCAAGCAGACCGAAGCAACCGAGGAGATACGCCACCATGAGTAAGCATAACGTTGTCGAATTAGCAGGTCGAGAGCAGATCCGAGACGAGCTGACGGATCTGATCCGTGCAGGAGCATGCAAACTGATTGCACAGGGTCTGGAACTGGAGGTCGGTGAGCTTCTCTCGGCATTGTCCGGACGTCAGGATGAGGCAGGCCGTGCTGCGGTGGTCAGAAACGGTTATCAGCCGGAGCGAGATATTCAGACTGGCATCGGCCCGGATCAGACTTGCATCCACCGCAAATCCTTCAGCACCGATCAGCTCCTCCTCCATGCACTGGCGCACCACCGCTTCAAACAACCGCCGAAATATATCGCTCTCATGAAACCGACCATAGCGGTTCTTCGTGAACGTCGAGTGATCCGGTACTTTCCCTTCAAGCCCCAGGCCTGTCGGGGGCGAATTCTTATTCAAGCTGCCGCTGGCAGCTGATACAAACCACGGCAGCAGGAATTCCATCGGTAATTATTCAGGCGAGCAATGTTTTGATCAGTGTTGGCCGGCTTCGGGTCAGGTATTAAGCCGCCGAGTCCTCGGTGAACACGGTCCCTGTTGTAATATCCTTCAAACAACAGCAATTTCCTCTCCAGATCTCGAGCAGTCCAGAAAGGTACCTGATCGAGAAACTCCCGGCGGATCGTGCCGATCAATCTTTCGACGAAAGGATGCGACAAAGGGACGTACGGTACTGTCTTTACCTGCGTCAGCTCAAGAATCCGGAGATTGGCGTTCCATTGGTGGAATCGGAATAGCGGGTCATGGTCCGAGCTCAAATATCGTGGGCTCTTGGATCCACCGATGATGCTATTGAACATACGGCACACTGTGGGCCCATCGAGTACTCCTGCATGGACAGCGAAACCGATGATTCGCCGAGTAAATTGATCCATGACAACCATCACCCAGTGCGACTTGAGGCTCAGCGATTCACAGCGAAAAAGATCCACACTCCACAAACTGTCTTTGCTGTGGCCCAGGAAAGTGAGCCAGGACGGACCGTTAGAGCCAGGCTCCGGCCGGTAGTGCCTGGCTAGCACGCGCCGTACCAAATCCTTATCAATCTCGATATCGAAGACCAGGGAAATATGCTCGGCGATGCGCTGGTAACCGAAGTTCGGGTTTCTACGTTTCATCTCGATGATCGTGGAGATCAGTTCCGGAGAAGGCCCTTTGGGACCCGGCTTGCCACGAGTTTTCGGCGTGAACAGCAAGCGGTACTTACGTTTCACCAGTGCGCGATGGAAGCTGAGTATCGTGGAGGGCTTCAGGACAATGGCTGATCGCAACAAGCGGGTAGGGCGCATCAAGATTGCACACAGCCCAACAATGACTCGGTCTGTCGGCCGAAGGCCCGGTGCTCGTACTCGCGAGCGATTAAAAATAAGAAGCTGATGTTTTACGAGCAGAGATTCAGCAACGACCGACCGAGCACCGCCAGGTCCGGACAAGCGGGCGATCGTTACGGGAAGGTGGATGAAAAGTATGGCGAGATCACGCATCACTGAAGCATCGTAACCAAAACATCGCGCATGACAAGACTTGGAAATCTCTCGAATTTATGCCAGGAATGGGAATTCGCACCCAACAGGTTCGGAATAGGTCCCGGCTTTCAACAGGCGACCACCGGCCACAAATGATCAATGCATAATTGTTTTAATACGGCATATTAGCTGTCGTAGGATGTATTCAATTTCTGCTGGTCTAAGCTATTTACTAAAGGCACCTGCCGGTAATCTTACCGTCCCGGTATCGCTGACAAATTGAGATTGGATCCAGTATCCCTCAAACACGCTAATTCGTCACCCAGGTAACGAGCAATCGCACCCATGCCGGATATCCCTACCACTTTTTCCGCGTCGGAATTGTAGTTGGTGTTGGTATTGATATCGTACGTGAAAAGCTCGCCGTTCTTGCCGACAACGAACTCAAT
>SMWE01000024.1 GCA_004357475.1 Gammaproteobacteria bacterium | reverse complement strand
TGTCGATGTAATCGTGCTGCAGTCCTTCTTTAAGCAAACGATCGCCAACACCTGAATCGACCATCGCATTTACGGTGCCCTGTTCCAGCACACCCGCGCGAACGCGCTCCTCGATATATTTTCGTGATTTGTTCTCGACAATGACCGTGTCGATGCCGGCATCGTGCAACAGGTGGCCGAGCATCAGGCCTGCTGGTCCGGCGCCTGCGATCGCCACCTGGGTTTTCATTGCTCTTGCGTTAATTCAAGTTCGAGAAGATGCAACGTTTGCATGGCGGGCAATACTTTACCCACACTTGCTCTTGGCTCACGCCCTTCGCGAATGGATGCAATAAACTCCCGGTCCTGCAGTTCTATACCATTCATCGAAACATCGACCAGCGACAAATCGATCGGCTTCTCGTAACCGTCAACGAGGTCGTCGTAGCGCGCGATATAGGTCCCGTTATCGCAGATGTAGCGGAAGCAAGTGCCAAACGGTCCGTCGTTGTTAAATGACAAGGTTAAAGAGCACATGGCACCGGACGGTACTTTCATCGTAAGACTCATGTCCATCGCGATCCCAAGATCGGCGTGCATCGGTCCCTGCATTGCCTGTACTTCACTCGCAACCTCGCCGGTGTGATACTGAAACAGGTCGACAGTGTGGCAGGCGTGGTGCCACAGCAGGTGATCCGTCCAGCTCCGCGGTTTGCCCTCTGCATTCAGGTTGCTCCTGCGAAAAAAGAAGGTCTGCACGTCAAGGTGTTGCAGCGTCAGTTCGCCAGAGCGAATCTTTTTGTAGATCCACTGGTGACTGGGATTAAATCTCCGCGTGTGCCCGGCCATTGCCACGAGTCCGGTTTCCTGTTGCACGGCGACGACGCGTTCTGCATCGGCAAGCGATTCCGCCATCGGAATCTCGACTTGCACATGTTTGCCTGCCTGCATGACTGCAATCGCCTGGCTGGCATGAATCGGCGTTGGCGTCGCGAGAATTGCTGCCTCGACTCCATCCTGTGCAAGCCCTTCTTCGAGATCAGTAGTCCAGTGCGGCACAGCGAATTCATTCGCTATTGTTTCAGTAGCATCGGCAACGCCGCCGACCAGGGACACTACTTCGACGTCTTCTATGTTTTTGAGTCCGGCAAGGTGTTTCTTGCCAAACGCCCCTTCCCCCACCATGCAGATTTTCATGTCGGCTCCATTCTTATGGTCGCAGGTTCTCGAGAATGATATGACCTACAGCAGTGTTCGATGCTGGCACATGATAGTGTCGGTGCACTTCTTTCACTTTGTTATCCAGTGCGCCGCGCATTATTAACCACATAACAAGTTCGATTCCCTCCGAGCCGGCATCGCGCATGTAGTCGATGTGCGGAACATTGGCGAGCTCGTCAGGATTATCCACGAGCTCATCCAGAAATTTCCGATCGAATTCCTGGTTAATCAGACCGGCACGCGGTCCCTGCAACTGATGACTCATGCCGCCGGTTCCCCAGACCTGAACGCTGAGATCGTCGTCAAATGATTCGATGGCTCTGCGAATCGCTTTGCCAAGCAGGTAACAACGCCGGCCCGACGGTGGTGGATAGACAATGACGTTGACCGCGAACGGAATGACCAGGCACGGCCACGCCTCAGGCTGGCCGTACATCAGTGTCAGGGGCACGGTGAGACCATGATCGACTTTCATTTCATTGACCGTCGTCAGGTCAAAGTCATCCTGTATCACTGACTGGCGTACATGCCATGCGAGGTCCGGTGCGCCTTTGACGACCGGTACGGGGCGTGCGCCCCAGCCTTCGTCCGCAATCTCGAATTCTTCAGCGCAGCCGATCGCGAAGGTGGGAATGTTGTCGAGTCCAAAGGCAGTCGCGTGGTCGTTGTATACGAGGAATATGACGTCGGGTTTCTCGTCTGCGATCCATTGCTTTGAGAATTCAAAGCCGGCAAAAAGTGGTTGCCAGTATGGTTCGCCTGTCTTGCCGAGATCGACAGCAGCGCCGATTGCGGGCACGTGAGACATAGCGACTCCGGCGGTGACTCTAGCCATCGTCTTTTTCCCCGATATAACGATTGCCTTCCGGCGAGCGCCCGCCACTGACCATCATGGCGAGGTATTCCTCCTCGCTCATGCCGGCCATCAGGCTGGCGCCTTTCTGGAAGCTGATTTTGTCCGTAAAAAATAATTTACCGAAGTAATAGACATTGGCGCCCAGCTTCAACAGCGCATTATAGTCACGGTCAAGAACAGCCTGCATCTGTTCCCCGGTCATCGGCCATTCATCGAGGTAGGCCCGCTCATCTGCGAGAAAGCGCTCCCGGTTTTCGGCTTTCATCAGAGTCATGCAGAACTGATTGAGGTGATAACCGAGACGCGCCATGTCCGAATCAAACACGGTCGTTCCCGGAATATCCTTGTAGGGTTTATCCAAAGCCACTGAAATCTCCTGGAGTTGCAGACTATCCGTTGATTTCGTCCACCGAGTCAACATACGTGAGTCCCGCATCAGCAAGGGGCTCCCGCATGCCGTATATGTCAATGCTGAGTTCTCCCGCTTGCAGCCGTGCTCTCTTTGACTCTTCATTGTCAGCTCGCTCTTTGCCTTTCTGTGCTACAGATTCGGCTGCATCCCGTGGCACGACGCAAACTCCGTCATCATCCGCGATGACAACATCCCCGGGCTTGACGGCGGCGCCGGCACACATGATTGGCACGTTGACGCTGCCGACTGTCGCCTTCACTGTGCCCTGCGACCAGATGGCCTTCGACCACACCGGGAAGCCCATTTCTATCAGGTTCCGAACATCGCGGACACCCGCATCGATGACGAGGCCCCTGACGCCCCTGGCCATCGCCAGCGTGGCCAGCAGATCGCCGAACATTCCGTGTTCGTCCTCATCGCTTACGCCGACAACCAGGACATCGCCTTGCTGGCAGAGCTCCATGGCCACATGGAGCATCCAGTTGTCGCCCGGGTGGTTCAGGACCGTGATTGCGCTGCCCGCGATTCGGGCGCCCGTGAATATGGGACTCATATAAGACCTCATCAGGCCTTTGCGCCCCTGCGCCTCGTGAACCGTCGCGACGCCGAGTGACTCAAGCGCGGTAATGTCCTGGGCAGCTGCCCGGCGTATATTGCGTACCGCAATTTTTTCCATACTAATAAGCCCGTTGATCAGAATCCGAATAGCCTGGCCGGATTATCCACCAGTAACTGACGTTGTAAATCGATAGTTGGCGCCATCTGCGGAATCAGGTCGACGAGATCACCATCGTTCGGCATGACCTTCACATTGGGATGCGGCCAGTCCGTTCCCCAGATGACGCGATCAGGTGCAGCGTCGATACAGGCGCTCGCAAAGGGCAGTGCATCGGAGAACGGTGGCCCTTCCGCCGATAGTCGCTCGGAACCCGACACTTTGACCCAGAGATTTTCACTGTTTCTCAATTTGGACAACAGAGACTGAAACGGCCCCTGACCCACTCCATCGATTACCGGCGCACGTCCCATGTGATCGATCACCACCGGCAATGGAATCTCGTCCAAAACCGCTTCGTACTCAAGCAGGTCCTTTGCATCGAAGTGCAATTCGACATGCCAGGGCAGGTGCCGCACTTTCGCAATTATCGCGCGCATCTTGTCTAGATCCGGTGCTCCCCCCAGGTGTTTAACGAAATTGAAGCGCACACCACGTATGCCACCGGCATGTAGCTCTTCAAACTGGCTCTCGGTAAATGAATCGTCTGCATTACAAACGCCACGATATCTTCCGTCGCTGGCAGCGATGGCATCCAGCAGCGCAGCATTATCAGTTCCATGACAACTGGCCTGCACGATGACGGCGCGCTGCATACCCAGCGTGTCGTGCAATTCACGCAATTTTTCCTGCGGTGCATCGGGTGGCGTGTACTTGCGTGTACTGGCGTACGGAAAAATATTTGCCGGCCCGAATACATGGCAATGGGCATCACAGGAACCGGGTGGTGCCCGGTACACGGGTTTGCGCGTGTCCGGATCGGGCGGTGCAATGGTCTTCAATCAGGATCTCCTGACATATACGTCACCACGCAACAGCATGCGTGCGGTACGGATTACGCCTGCTTTCTCGATTCGGACCCCGCCCTCATCACTTTGATCGGCCACCAGCCGGACTGTAAGACTCCCGGCCGGATGTTCGATGATCATCGTTTTCTCGCTGCCATCCGGGACGACTGCAATATCTGCCGTTACAGAACCCGGCAACAGGCAGGCGGTCGCAACGGTAACGGCGCCAAGGACACCCACGGATCGATGGCAAACGTGAGGAATGAAGGTGCGCGTGCTTAAGCTTCCGCCGTTACGCGGCTCTGCAACCAGGCACATCTTGGGTACGCTCAGTCCGGCAACATCGCCGAGGTTCATCAAGGGCCCCGCCTTGCATCTCAGTGTTTCGAGGCGCGCTTTCAGTTCGTCGTTCGCATCCAGCTCGTCGGGTGACTCGTAGCCGCTGATCGCGAAGTCCGCTGCGCGCAACAAGACCACCGGCATGCCATTGTCGACACAGGTCACCTGGATGCCGTCGATCGTGTCTGCGGTGTTGCCGGTAGGCAGCAAGTCACCGCAGGCGGAGCCTGCAACATCCAGGAAATCGCATACGATCGCCGCGGCGCTGCCGGGCACGCCGTCGATCGTGGTTTCTCCAGCGTAGTTGACGGCGCCATCAGGAGTTTCGATAGTCAATTCGCAAAGACCGCCGCTATTAACCATATAAACGCGTACCCGGGTATGAGGAGACCCCGCAGTAACAAGACCGGCTTCAATCGCGAAAGGGCCAACGCCTGCCAGTATGTTGCCGCAATTCTGCACATCACTGACACGGGATTCCTCAGGCTTCACCTGCAGAAACAGGTAGTCGACGTCGGCTTCCTCCCGTGCCGACGGACCGACAATCGCTACCTTGTTAGTCAAAGGATGGCCGCCGCCGATACCGTCGATCTGCAGTGGATCCGGCCCGCCCATGACCTGGAGAAGGATCCTGTCGCGCAAGCGTGCATCACCGGGCAGATCCTGGCGGCGAAAATAGACGCCGCGTGAGGTACCGCCACGAAGTACGGCGCAGGGGATTGCAGTCTGGATTCTGGTCATAGTCGACAAATGCTTTTTCTTAATAATACGGCGCTGCTATGCTCTTTGAAACACATAGCTACAATCTTCGGAATATCGAGACGGGAATCGGCATGATTATCGATTGTCACGGCCACTACACTACGGCGCCGCCGGAACTCGGGCGTTATCGCGAGCAGCAAAAGGCCGAGCTCGAAAAGGACCCTGATCACGAAGCGATCAAGGGCGTTATCAATATCAGCGATGATCAGCTTCGCGAAAGCCTCGAGGGGGCGCAACTTAAGTTGCAACGCGAGCGCGGCACCGACCTGACGATCTTCTCGCCGCGCGCGAGCTGGATGGGTCACCACATTGGCAACGAGTCAACGAGCAAGTACTGGACCGAACACTGCAACGAGCTCATATACCGGATCACGCAACTCTATCCCGAGAATTTCATCGGCGTGGCGCAATTGCCGCAGTCTCCCGATGCGGGTCTCGAGACCAGCGTCGCGGAGCTGGAACGCTGCGTGAACGAATTCGGCTTCGTCGGCTGCAACCTGAGTCCCGATCCGTCCGGCGGCTACTGGACATCGCCACCGCTCGGCGATCGTTACTGGTATCCGATGTACGAGAAAATGGTGGAGCTGGACGTGCCTGCGATGATCCATGTCAGTGCAGCCTGCAACCCGGCTTTCCACACCACCGGGTCGCACTACCTTGGCGCCGATACGACGGCCTTCATGCAGCTCATGACTTCGGACATCACCCGGGATTTCCCCACGATCAAATTTATCATTCCGCATGGCGGCGGGGCGGTTCCCTATCACTGGGGCCGATTCCGCGGACTCGCGGACATGATGGGCCGGCCGCCGCTCGATGAGTTGCTGATGGATAACGTGTATTTCGATACCTGCGTTTATCACCAGGCTGGCATCGATCTGCTGCTGCAGGTTATTCCGCTGAAAAATATCCTGTTTGCATCCGAAATGGTCGGCGCTGTGCGCGGTGTCGATCCGGAAACGGGGCATTACTTCGACGATACCAGGCGCTACATCGACAACCATAAAAATCTGTCGGCTGCGGGCCGGCAAGCGATCTTCGAGGACAATACCCGGCGCGTTTACAGCCGGCTCGGCGTGGACTGATCGAATGACGGGGACGCTGAATAGAATAATTGCCCTTGCCCTCCTGCCGGTGGCTGTTTTGACGATCACGGCCTGCCAGCGAACCGCGGAAGAACCATTCGCCAAAGTCGTACCGAGCGCGATCATCGAGGTGCGCGACGAACCAACCCAGGCTGAGCTCGACAAAGAAACACAGGTTGTCATGCTTGGCACGGGGACCCCGGTGCCTGATGCACACCGCGCGGGGCCGAGTATCGCCGTTATTCACAAGGGCGAGGCGTACCTGTTCGATATCGGCGCCGGCGCGATTCGGAATGCCATCATTGCAAGGTACCAGTACGACATCCCCTCGCTGTATCCGAGCCAGATCTGCTGCGTGTTTCTCACGCACTTGCACAGCGATCATACGATGGACTATGCGGAACTCGCATACACCCTTTGGTGGCGCAGGCGTAAACCGCTATTCGCATGGGGGCCCCGGGGTCTCGAGCAGATGACGCAGGGCATGGTCGAGATGATGGCGGCGGATACGGCGCTCAGGAGGTCAGGTGTACAGCCAGTGCAAAACCCGGATGCGTACAAAGTCAATGTGACGGAGATCGGGGAGGGCATCGTGTTTCAAAAAGACGATCTGACGATCGAGGCTTTCGCGGTTAACCATGGCGAAATAAAGCCTGCATACGGCTACAAGATTACGACCGCTGACATGTCAATCGTGATTTCCGGTGACACCGCATACAGCGAAAAAGTGCTGGAGAAATCACGTGGTGTAGATTTATTATTCCACGAGGTGATCAGCGACAGTGGACTGGCCGGGGCCACAGAATTCTGGCAGAACTATCATAAATCGTCTCACACGATTGCCAGCGATCTCGGCAAACTCGCGAGCGAGGCAAGGCCCGGGTTACTCGTCCTCTATCATGGCCTGTTCTACGGCGTGCCGGAGTCTGTTATCGTCGATGAAGTGCGGAGTACTTATGACGGCGAGGTCGTCCTCGCAGACGACCTCGACATCTTCTGACTTACTTTGTTAAACGATCAGAACCTGATCCTGCCCTGCACGCCATAGAATGCGACCGCCTCATTCGCAACGCAGTAGGTCGTTCCCGAGATGCCGGTAAGGTCCCACTTGTAGGAGCAGGTCTCGTTTTCGGTGATATTTTCGCCGAATGCGGCAATTTCGAATTGCTGATCGCTGCCGAACGCATAACTGACCCTGGCGTTGAGCCGATTGACTTGTTCAATTTCGTCAATGAAATTGGTTGACGGGTCCGCACCGATATCGCGGGCATAGATTTTGGGTTTACTGCGGTATTGCCAGTCCGCTTGCAGCGACAGCACGTTATTGGCGATGTTGACGTCCTTGATCACCAGGAGGTTTGCGGACGTATCGGCCGCAAACGGCAATTCGTGCCCGACCTCGACAAATCGGGGGTCGGTAGTCGATTGTATTTCCGTATCCTGCAGGCCGAGTGCCGCCGAGATATACCAGCCTTCTGCCGGCGCCCATTTCATTTCGGCCTCGAAGCCCTGCAGGTCCGATTCCGGGATATTGACGAACGCCGGCCCGGTGATCGGGCTTACGAATATCGTCTGCTGATTTTTCCAGGTGTACATATATGCCGAGAGATTGAGCTGCATCGCTCCATCCAGCAGCGTCGATTTGAGACCGATCTCAAATGCGTCGAGCGTTTCCGGTTCGAGATCTGTCAGTGCAAAGCCGATATGCGGTCCATGCAGGAACTCGATATCGTGTTTGCCGGAGCGGAAGCCGCGTGAAAAACTGCCATAAAGCATGACGTCGTCGCTGAGTCGCCAGTCGAGACCGATCTTGCCGCCCCATTCCTCGAAGTTCAGATCGGGACGGACGAGATTTTCGAGGCACAGCAGACCGCGGTTGTCGGGCGTGTTGTTTAAATCGCCGCCGGAGGCGACGAAGGTATTGTTGGTATCATCGTCAAGATCACATTCGAGCGTGTTTTGTGCGCCCCTGGCCAGCACCAGCCCCGTATCGTAGACCGTGGTGATTGGATCACCGAGCGTGCTTATGTTGCCGACCTGGCTTACAGGCAGGCTTTTCTCATCATTGGTGAATCGCAGACCGGCTGTGAGGGACAGTGTTTCCGAGAAGTCGTATTCGATCTGTCCATAAGGCGACCAGACATCATTTTCCAGCTCGCCGTACTGGTAGGCGAGTCGGTTGCCGAAGCCGCCAATGACCGGTGGCGGCCCGATCAGCGGCGCACTGCCGAAGAAGCCGCCGATCAGCTGTCCGATAGGGGGAAACACGCCCGACATATCGTTGGTCAGACTCGTGTCAAACGCTGCGGCGCCGAAGCGCACGTTCTGCATCAGGTCGGAGTCTTCCGTGAAGAAATAAAGACCTGCGATCCAGCGGAAGTCTTCTTCGGCAGACGATACCAGTCGAAACTCCTGGCTCATCTGTGTGTACTTCTGGTCCTGATCGATCGCAAGGGTTACCTGCGGACTGCCGTCGGCCGAGGCCCCGTTCAGGAAAATACAGGTGGTGCAGTTCGTGACACCCGTACCACTGTTATTGCCGATGCCGCCGGTCTCATAAGTCCAGAGTATTTCGCTGTCATCCCAGGAAGTGATCGATGTAAAGGTTGCAAACGAGAGTTCGTGATCGATTCTAAGATAAAAGCCGTTCGTCTCCACCTGGTGCAGATAGGTGCCGGTCACATAGATATCTTCCCAGCGGTTCGTTGAGGGGTTATTTCCCTGCGCATTGAACGAGTTGTAGACCTGGTTGTAATCCAGGTTGGGTGCAGGGGCAGGAATCGAACCGAATAACGGCCGCGGTATGCCGTCAACGCCGAATTCCGGACTGCCATTGGTACCGCGCGTCCCGACGGCCTTGATGGGATCAAAGTCGCTGTCCTCTTCAGCCCAGTGAAAATTCACGGTGACCGATGTTGCATCAGAGGGCTCCCAGACCAGGGTGCCGCGCAACGACTTGCGGTCCTTTTCGCCGTGTTCTGCGCCACCGTTGCCCAGGTTGTTCCACACGCCATCCCTGTCGTAGCTCTTGCCTGCAAGTCTCAGCGCCACCGTGTCCGAAAGATTGAACGATTTGGCCGCATCCAGTTCCACCAGGCCGAAGTTGCCGAACGTAACACCGACATAGCCATCGCCATCTCCGCCAACTTCCGGCAGGCGTGAGATGTAATTAACGGCGCCACCGGTGGTATTGCGGCCGAACAATGAATTCTGCGGGCCGCGCAGAATCTCGACGCGCTCGAGGTCATACAGCCCCAAGCTACTCAAGTAGGACGAACTCATTGTTATCTCGTCCATCGTTATAGCAACCGAACCTGCCGAGTTGCCGAAAAAGTCGCTGGTGCCGACACCACGAATATTGATCTGGCGGCTGGCCGTGTTTTGCGTGGAAAGATTAAGGTTCGGCGCCAGCCTGGTGATGTCCGAGGCCCGCGTTATACGCAGGTTATTGATCTCCTCGCCCGTGAATGCCTGGATCGCGATTGGCACATCCTGCACCGATTCCTCGCGCTTCTGCGCGGTTACTATGATTTCTTCCAGGGTCTGAGCCTGTGCGGCTCCGGGCTTGACGATTGCAACTGCTGCAATCATTACGGGCAAGACGATTTTCGAAATACGCATGACATTCCCCCAAAATCCGGACATATTGAATATTGATTGTTTGATCAACATACCAATGCGTTGCCTAATGTGCAATTCTGAACAGTGGCTTCAAACAAAGCGGTGTGGGCAGGAACCTCGGATTCGAAGGTATGCTGGAGTTTCAGGAGTATCACAGCGTATCCGGGCCCGCCGGTTGGATGCTTTAAATATAGACGCAATGATAAGAAATATTGGAACCGCGCACAGCAAGTTCGTCGCTGTTATTCTTTGTGCGATAACATCGGTATCCGCTCAGGAAACCGTGAACAATCCGGACATCGTCATGGACCTGCAATGGGAGATTGGTTCATGGACCGACATCTGGCGGATCGGGCAGTTCGAGAGTGCCGCAGTAAACAGCGATGTCAGTTACTACATCTATCTGCCACCCGGCTATGACGCGAGTGACAAGCGCTATCCTGTCGTCTACTGGTTTCATGGCGCATATGGCCGGCCGTACAGCGCAACGCCGGTCGTGAAACGGCTGGCTGCTGCCATTAGTGCGGGTGAGGCGATGGAGATGATCGTTGTCAGTTGCCTCGATCCGACGGGCCTGAGCATGTGGACAGATTCGAAAGACGGCAGGCTGCCGATGGAGACGGTACTGATCGACGAGCTGATTCCGCATATCGATGCCAGTTATCGCACCCTATCTGACAGAAGCGGGCGAGGCATCGAGGGATTCTCGATGGGCGGCTACGGCGCGGCCTACCTGGGCTTCAAGTACCACCAGCTGTTCTCGTCGGTATCGATACTGGCGGGTGCGTTGCACACGCCGCAAACTTTTCGTGAGCGTCGTCGCGCAATCTTCGACAATGTATTCTCGGGCGATACTGAATACGCAAATGCGCGATCGCCGTGGACTGTCATTGAAAAAAATGCCGATGCGGTGCGGAACAAGACCAGCATCCGGATATTTGTCGGCGCCGACGACGGGTTGCTGGACTGGAACCGAAACTATCACACGCAACTCGACGAACTGGGCATCGATCACGAGTGGGGCGTGGTGCCGGACAGCCCGCATGACCTCGAGATCGTGATGCAGAACTGGGACGGCGATTTTTTCGACCACTATCGGCGCGCGTTCGCAGACAGCGCTTCAGGAATCCGTCAATAAGCTCTAATTAGCGAGTTTCTCCGCCAGTGCGGCGACGTAAGCGCCGACATCGCGAATCTGTTCCGCGGTGTAGACAGAGCCGAATGGCGGCATCTGGTTGAGACCGTTGTGTATGACTCGCGCATTCGCGAGGGTGCCAGTCGCATTCGTCAATGGCACACCATCGTGACCGCCGGCACCTGTGCCGAGATGACAGAGTGCACAAACCTGCTCGTAAATCCGCGCCCCCGCATTCAGGTCGGCG